>NZ_JBMFRG010000061.1:0-12201 GCF_049968175.1 Dissulfurimicrobium sp. | reverse complement strand
GTGCCGAGACCAATAGACAATGCACTGAATGGGATAGCTGGAAGCCCTGGAATCATGCCGAAGAAGAAGATCATTGCAGAGGTGATTGCCAGGGCCTCGGGTTGGGCTGCAAACTGCCTTATGAATTCCCTGCCTATTCCTGCATCGGAGGCTGCACGGCTTACCAGTATGCCTGCCGCGGTTGAAATTATGAGGGCTGGGATCTGAGAGACAAGGCCGTCTCCAATTGTGAGGAGCGTATAACTCCTTGCGGCTGCGGCTATAGGCAGTCCTTGTTGAATGACGCCTATCACAAAGCCGCCTATTATATTTATGGCCATGATGATGAGGCCTGCTATGGCCTCGCCGCGAACAAACTTGCTGGCGCCGTCCATGGCCCCGTAAAATTCCGCCTCTTTAGCTATATCCTTGCGCCTGGCCCTTGCCTCTTTTTCATCAATGAGCCCAGCGTTTAGATCTGCATCTATAGCCATCTGTTTCCCTGGCATGGCGTCCAGAGTGAATCTCGCCGCCACCTCTGCAATGCGGCCGGCACCTTTTGTGATGACTACGAAATTTATTATCACCAGTATTGAAAAGACTATGGCCCCTACTACAAAATTTCCACCTACTGCAAACTGGCCGAATCCCATGATGATTCTACCGGCCGCATCTATACCTTCATGCCCGTGGATCAGGATTAGCCTTGTTGTAGCTATATTGAGCGACAGGCGGAACAGGGTTGTAAGGAGCAGCAGCGATGGAAATATCGGAAAGTCCAACGGTTTTATGATGTAAAGGGAAAGCAGCAGGATCAGGAGGGAAATGCTCATATTGAAGGCAAGGAGTATGTCCATGGCCGTAGCCGGGATGGGCATGACCATTATGAGCAGTATGGCCAGCACCCCTGCCGCTGCCATTATATTACTGCTATCTATCTGAATATTGGTCCAGATGTTTTTGACAGCGCTTCCCGCCATTTATCTCCTCAACCCCCTTGAACCCTTGTTTTTCATTCGATAGACATAGGCCAAGACCTCGGCGACCGCCTGATAAAGATTCTCAGGTATGGTCATGCCAACCTCAACCAGCTTGAAAAGCGTCTGGGCCAGCGGCTTGTTTTCGATCGTCGGTACCCCGTTCGCCTTGGCTATCTCCTTGATCTTTTCCGCTATAAACCCTGATCCCTTGGCGGTCACCTGTGGCGCCTCCATCTTGCCCGTTTCATATTTCAATGCAACTGCAAGGTGTGTAGGGTTCGTGATCACCACATCCGCCTCGGGTACCGCCGCCATCATCCTGCGTCTGGCCATTTCCCTTTGGATGCTCCTGATCCTTGCCCTTATCTGGGGGTCTCCCTCTGTCTCTCTATATTCTTCTTTCACCTCCTGTCTTGTCATCCTGAGGCCCTTTTCAAATTCCCATTTCTGAAAGATGAAGTCCAGCACGGCAATGGCAGCTATCGCGATGCATATTTTCCAGAACATGGCGAAGCTCACCCTGCTCATATACAGGAATATCTGGATCGGGGACTGGTCTGTAAGTGGTAGGATGCGATCTATTTCGCCCCTTATCGTTTTAAAGGCTATAATTCCTACTATTACAAGCTTCAGGAGCGATTTCAGCAGTTCTGCGACGGCTTGGGCTGAAAACAATCTTTTTAAGCCTTCTATCGGATTGATCTTTGAAAATTTGGGTTTTATGGCCTCAAAAGAGATCAGCGGGCCGACTTGGAGGTAATTTGCAGCAATTGCAACAAGCGCCAGCACGAAAAGAAGAGGACCTGTTATCATCATAAAGCGCCATATGCCATTTGCGGCGATCGTCTCTATATTGCCAGTCGTTATCCTGATATTGGCCGCATTTCCAAGGTAATATCGCAGCATGACTGCAGATTGTTGATAAAAAAGTCCGCCTGCCCACAAAAATGTAAGTATTCCGGAGAGTAATACCGCTACAGACGACAGCTCCCTGCTCCTTGCGGTCTGTCCTTTTTTTCTGGCCTCTTCCCTGCGCTTGGGTGTGGCCTTTTCCGTTCGTTCCTGAAAAGATTCCTCAGCCATAGCAATCCCCGTTCAAATCCTATTTGCCAGCCATGACAGCCGCTGCGGCAGGTATAAGCCTTATCCCTTCTCTCAGATATCCGGCAAGGACCGGCCAGAAGATCTGGAGTGTGAGGCCGAGAAATATAAGTCCGAGGGCTATATTCAGGCCAAAGCTCAAGATGAGCATATTTATCTGCGGGACTATTTTGGCAAGGATGCCGAGCGCGACTTGTGAAAACAACAGTATGGCCATTACAGGCGCCATTATTTTGACGGAGATGACAAACATCTCATAGGCCATCTTCAATATGATGGTGGAAAGGGGTGCCTTTAGGGTAAGCCCGCCAGGCGGCAGGATCGCAAGGCTTTCGTATATGGCCTCTATTACGAGATGGTGTGCATTTGAAACCAGAAAAAGCGTAAGGGCGGTAAGATAGACGAATTCAGCAACAACCAGCGATTGGGCGCCTGATTGGGGTTCCATTACGCTTGCCACAGAAAGGCCCATCTGAAACCCCACCATCTGGGCTGCTGTCTGGAGTCCAGCGAATATAAGGCGCAGGATGAGGGACAATGTAAGTCCTGTAAAGGCCTCTGTCGTTACAAGCAATAAAAAACCGACCAGTGAATTAGGGAGGCTTTGCGGCGAAAACGGTGCGACGGGTGTTAGCATCAGTGAAGTGACGATCGAAATTGCTGCCTTGACGCCAGCCGGTATTGTCGCGGAGCTGAAGACAGGCATGAAGAAGAGCATTGTGCTCAGGCGTATCAAGACCAGGACGAAGACTTTATAGTGCGTTATAGCTGAGTACAATAGGTCTTGTTCCATGTTCAGCGTATATAACCTGGTATCCCTTCGATAAGATGTCGGGTGAAATCCAGGAGTTTGTTCATCAGCCAAGGAAACGAAAAGAGGGTGACGATAAATGTGGCTATGAGTTTGGGTACGAATGTAAGAGTCGTCTCCTGGATCTGGGTTACGGCCTGGAATATACTGACTACAAGGCCGACTATGAGCCCGACGCCAAGCATAGGTATGCTCAGGATTAAGGTCAGTTCTATGGCCTGTCTTGCTAGCCCTACAACCATTTCCTGTGTCATTGCATCACCACCTAGAAAAAGCTCTTTACAAGGGAACCTACAAGGAGATTCCATCCGTCGACCAATACAAATAGGAGCAGTTTAAACGGCAGTGAGATCAAGATCGGCGGGAGCATCATCATACCCAATGACAAAAGTACGCTTGACACCATCATGTCGATGATTAGGAACGGCAGGAACAATATGAATCCTATCTCGAAGGCCGTCTTGAGTTCACTTATCATAAATGCAGGGATCAGTGTCAGCGTTGGTATGGCGTCCCTGTCCTTCGGGTCTTTGATCTTCGCGAGTTTTACAAACAGGGCCAGATCGGATTCCCTTGTCTGTTTGAACATAAAATCCCTGAATGGCACCTGTATCCTTTTTACAGCCTCGTCAAAGGATATTTCTTCATTTAGATAGGGTCTTACGGCTGTGGAATTGGCTTGAGACCATACCGGCTGCATGATGAAAAAGGTGAGAAACAGGGCGAGTCCTGCAAGCACCTGATTGGGTGGCATCTGCTGCGTACCCAAGGCCTGACGGAGAAAGCCGAAGACTATTATGAGCCTTGTAAAAGATGTAGTCATGAGCAGGATGGACGGCGCGATGGAAAGTACGGTAAGAAGTGCGATGATCTCAAGGGCCGTAGCAACCTTGGCAGGGCTGTCATCCCCTTCAAGGCCTATTTTCAGCGTAGGTATGGTTATGGCCCATGAAGTGCAGGTAAGCGTCAGCAGGAAAGACGCCGTAGCGACAGGGATCAGAAAAGGTCTTGTATAAGACATGAGATAGACCCCCTTTTTAAGTGTGTTCGTTATGAAATTTTTAATGATCTGATAGGGCATCCGATTTGTCCTTGAGCGTCGCTTCAAAATAATTTGGCTCCAATGTCCCTAAAAGGCCCACAGCGTTTTCGGAGGCGCCGATGATGAGGATTTTGTCCGCTACCCTTACGATACACAGATATTTCTTTGGGATTATCATCTTTGTCGAAATGACCTCTATCGGGTCTGCCTTGCCCCCCCTAAGCCTCCTGTCCCATAACTTTATGCCGTACAGGGCCGCCGTCATAAGTCCGAGGACGATGGCCATGGCGCCTATAGTCTTTATAATGAAACCCGCGGTTTCCATTTGGTCGATCCAGCCCTTGATATCTGCAGGGTCAATATTTCTGTGAACCAAGATTTTTTACACGATCGGCAGGGCTTATGATCTCGGTCAGTTTTATGCCGAACTTCTCATTGACCACCACGATATCCCCCTTTGCCATGAGTTTTTGGTTTACATAAATATCCGCCGGCTCGCCCGCAAGCTTGTCCAGACTGACCACAGACCCTTGTCCCAATTGGAGGAGTTCCCGGATCTGAAGCCTTGTTCGGCCGAGCTCAACTGATATGTCTAGCGGGATGTCGAGTATGAAATTGAGATCCGGCTTCCCTGCACCGCCTTCTTCCTGCACCGCCGGTCTTTGAAATTCGTCAAATTTCGGCTTCCCTGCACCTTGATTTTGTTGTTTTGCATCCGCAGGTTTGTCTTGGCTGGTCTCGACCGTCCCTTTTCGGACTGCTTTGGCGGCTGCCTTGTCGCCACCGGCGGCGGCTTCATTGAAGGCTTGGGACCAGTCGATGGTGCCCGATTCTTCCGGCGCCTTAGGTGGCTCTTGTGCCACCTCACCTGTTTTTGCAGGATCGCCTTGTTGCCCGCCGCTGGCCTTTTGGCCTTCTATGCCATCAGACCCTTCGGCCAGTAATTTGTCCAATTCTTCCTGAGTCAACATCTTTTTGCTCTCCACAGAGGTTTTCTTGGTATTTTTATATCGTCATTCATCCATCTTGATCGCCTTTTCGATCCGCACTGCACGTTGGCCCCTGAACAGGCCGGGATGTCCGGCGAATTTGGGCCTATCCTGGACTATGACGTTGAGGAGGTCTTCTATATTTGTATCGAGCTGGATGATGTCCCCCACACCCAGGTCCATAAGCTCGGCCCCTGTTATGTTGGTGTCGCCAAGCGGTACTGTTATGTCCACCTCAACCTCGAAAAGATTCCTGATTAATTGTTTGCGCCAGAGTGGATCTTCAGCCTCTTCGCTTTGAAAAGTGCTCTGCAATTTTGACTTTATGGGCTGGAGTACGCCGAGTGGTATGCAGACGGTAATTGATCCGCTGATCTCCTCCAGGTCTATCTGAAATCTGGATATGATGACCGCGTCGTCGTTCTGGGCTATCTTTGCAAATTGCGGATTTATTTCAGAGCGTATGTATTGGATCGTGACGGGATGTATGTTTCGCCAGGCCCTTTCGAGGTCGTTCAATATAGAGATTATGATCCTCTTTATCAACCGCTGCTCTATGGAGGTGAACTCCCTCCCTTCTATCCTGCTCTGCCCGAGCTTGGTGGACCCTAGGAATATCTCCACTATGGAAAAGACCAGTTTTGGATCCAATACTACCATAGCAGTCCCACGGAACGGCTCCAGTTTTATGATGTGGATATTGCTCGGGACAGGTATCCTGTTCAAAAAATTTTTGAAATTTATTATCTCGATTGGGGCTACACTACTGTCGGCAGCAAGTTTCAGTATGGAAGATAGGGTGGTTCTAAGACCCCTGTTAAACTGATCGTTTACGATGTCAAGACCTGGAAACTTGGTCTTGATCATTAGGGTCGCCTTTTCGAAGTCGAAAGGTACCACCTCTCCTATCGTCGGCGTCGGTTTTGCTTCGGCCTCTTTTGTGACCTCGGTGACCTCGCCTATGCCGCTTAAAAGTGCATCTATTTCCTCTTGGCTTAAAAGCGCATTCATGACTGAACTACAAATTGCGAGAAATAGACGTTGTTCAAACGACCCTGGCCGAGTATGTTGGTTAATCTGACCATGAGCTCGTCTCTCAATTTTATCTTGCCTTCCACAGGAATGACGTCATCAAGCGACTTGCTGCTCAGGATCATGATTATCTCGTTTTTGATCTTGGGCATGAGTTTTGTTATCTCCTCTTTGGCCTTTTCATCAGGCACTTCAAGGGTGATTGCGATCTTGAGGAAGTGTCTTGCCTTAGGGTCGTCGAGGTTTACTACAAAGGGCTCCAAGTCCACCATGATGCCGACCTTTCCCTTGTCTGCACCTTTGGTTTCATGCTCGCCGTTTATTTCTCTTTCGAGCGCCTCGTTGCTGGGTTTTTTAAAGAGAAACAAATAGGAACCGAGCCCTGCCAATACGATGACGACAATCAGGCCGATGATTGCTATCAGCAGCATGTTTTTTTTCTTTTTGGGGGTATCGGTCTCTGTTGCATTTACCTTTTCTTCTTGTTCAGCCATGGCATTGTCTCCGTGTCGTTTATGATCCTGCCTTGAGGCCCGTTTGTATTGGATACAGCAATATATATGCCACCGGTCCGCAAGACAGTCTTGTCAGTGTTTTCTTTATTGATCTCATGAAGATATCGCTAGATAGCGATCTGCTGTATCCAATCTTAGTCAATTTTTTGACGGATCTAATATCCGCCTTATGATCTTTGTAGTTGATATATCATATTCAAACGGCACCCTTTCCACCCTGCCCCCATTCTTCTTTACAATGCCAGCCCCTATTATATGATCTTCATCCCAGTCGGCACCCTTTACAAGCACATCAGGCATAAGGGACTCGATTGTCTTAAGGGGATCGGGTTCGTCGAAGACCGTTATATAGTCAACGGCCTGAAGCCCTGCGAGGACCCTGGCCCTGGCCCATTCATTGTTTATAGGGCGCCCTTTCCCTTTTATCCCACTAACAGATCTGTCACTGTTGAGGCCGACGACCAAAAAATCCCCCATACGTCTGGCGGTCTCCAGATATTGGACATGGCCCGCATGAATGATGTCAAAACAGCCGTTTGTAAAGACCATCCTTTGGCCTGCCCTGCGCCGCCGCGATGCTGTTTCTTTTAATGATTTTAGATCACATATCTTGCCTTGAGTAAGTGCGGCCCAGTGCCTTGGGGGGTGAGCGGTAAAAAATTGTCGGCGGATTTCGTCAAGTTCTCCAAGGTCAAGGCCGATGGATATCCAGGCCTCTGAATCTGGGGCGGCGGCAATTAGTTTGCCTGATGGTCCATAGACCCCTGAACCACCTGCAAACCTGGTGTCTTTGAAATCCCCCCATGCGTTTGCTGCGGCTGTAAAACATTGGTTTTCTGTGGCCCTTGCCGAAAGCAGGGTCTTGAACTGGCTCAACCTTTCAGTCGGCCAGAGGGCCGAGACCGCGAGGATGTGGGCGCCTTCAAAGATGAGCTGCCTTGCAAGCTCCGGGAACCTCAGGTCATAGCATGTCATGAGGCCGATGCCTATTTCCAGGCCATTTGTTCGGGTCCACAGCACAGCCGGCGTATGTCCTTCATTGAAGAGCTTGTGTTCCGCCATCGGCTGAAACAGGTTGATCTTCCTATAGGGGTGATGTGGACGGTCAAGGCCGAAGACATGGGTCTCATTGTAGAGGTTATGTCTTGCACCGTCCGTGCAGGGTGTCGGAAGCGTTCCGATGATCAGGACGCCAAGGGATTTGGAGAGGGTCTGGGCCTCTTGCCTTATCTCATCAAGCTCGTTTAAAGGCAACGGCATCCCTGGTTGCAGTGGGCCGGTAGCCCAGAGTTCCGGCAGGAGAATGATGTCGACACCGTTTTCCCTGAGTCTCTGTATGGCCGTGCGCACCCTCTTCCAGTTCAACCATGGGGTGTCAGGGCGCGGATTGAATTGAAATATCCCCAGATTGATAGTAGATCCTCGTCCAACTTTGTTTTTTATACCTTGCTTGATGATATCCATTTGTGTTTATTTAAGGCGATTTGATAAATTGCAAATTTTTTGGAACGTCTATGCAGGTCACATTCTTACCATCAAATACAACAATCGAGACATCAGGGGAAGAGGCAATCCTCAGGATGGCCATGAGGGCTGGCATTCATATCAACGCATCCTGCGGTGGGGCCGGCGTATGCGATAAGTGCAAGGTCTTTCTGGATGACGGGGAGTTAAGGGGTGAAAGGTTTCCTGACGGTGCCTGGAAGGCATGTGCCTCTTATCCTGTAAGTGACGTAAAGATCAGGGTGCCTGTGGAATCGGAGATGGACAGACGGGCCCTTTCGAGGGCTGCGCCCAGAAAGATTGCTTCTTGGCTGGAGGCTCACGGCGGGATGCCATTTGACCTGCGTCCGGTCGTGGAAAAGGTCGCCATCAATGTACCGCGGCCCGATCTCTCGGATAGCGCAAGCGACCTCGACCGTCTCCAGCGCGAATTGATGAATGGTAGATTAAAGGGCACAACAGTTGAGGTCGACACCACCATCCTTTTTGATCTGCCTGCAGCCCTGCGTGAAAAAGAGTGGTTGACGACAGTGAGTATGATGGAGGGCCCAAGGCCGGATGTTAAGAAGCTCATAAGGGTTGAGCCAGGAGATGCGGCTGGTGGTCACCTTGCGCTCGCTTTTGATATAGGTACAACTACTGTTTCGGGCCAGCTCATAGAGCTGACGACAGGGAAGATTTTGGCCGAGGTCTCGAATTACAATCCGCAGGTGAGTTTCGGAGAGGATGTGATCTCAAGGATGGAGTTTGCAAGGAAAAAGGATGGGCTCCTGACCTTGCAGCAGAAGATAATCGGTTGCCTGAATGCCTTAATCGCTGAGATCTGTTCATCTTCAAGGTGTCCGAAAGACTCGATAAGTCTCATGACTGCAGCTGGCAATACTGTCATGACGCACCTACTGTTGGGACTTGAGACCGGTTATCTGAGGACACAGCCTTATGTCCCTGTGGCTACACACCTCCCGCCTGTAAGGGCTAAGGACATCGGGATAGCCCTCCCGCCGCATGTGTATCTGTTTCTTGCTCCATGTGTGGCTAGTTACGTAGGGGGGGATATAACCGCGGGCGTGGTGGGTGTAGGGGTGCATCGTAGTCATGAGCTTACGCTCTTTATCGATATCGGCACGAATGGCGAAATCGTCTTAGGGAATCAGGACTGGATGGCTTGTGCGGCATGTTCGGCAGGACCAGCCTTTGAGGGGGGTGGGATCATGCACGGTATGAGGGCGACAACCGGGGCGGTTGAGGCGGTGCACATCCATCCCGAGACCTTTGAGCCGATGATCCTCACCATAGGCGGTAAGAAGGCCAAAGGCATCTGTGGCTCAGGGATAATAAGCCTTATGGCGGGACTTTTTATGGTCGAGGCCATAGATCGGCAGGGCAGATTCAGGCGCAACCTCAAGACCGGCCGTATAAGGCCGGGCAGAGACGGTTGGGAGTATGTCGTTGTAGAGAAAGGTGCAACAGCGACGGGCAGGGATATTGTCTTTACCGAGGCGGATATTGAAAATCTCATAAGGGCCAAAGGGGCTATGTTTGCAGGCTATCAGACCCTCTTGGAGTCCGTCGGGATGGACTTCAAAGACCTTGAGCGGGTGGTACTTGCTGGAAATTTCGGGAGCTACCTTGACCTTGAACAGGCCGTCACAATAGGCCTTTTGCCTGATATCCCGAGAGACAGGTTCTTTTTTGTAGGTAACAGCTCCCTCGCTGGGGCAAGGGCTATGGCCATGTCGATCGATGCCATGAAGGAGGTTTCAAGGAGCGCCAGGATGATGACCCACTTTGATCTGAGCGGCAATCCGCATTTTATGGAAAATTACGTCTCGGCCTTGTTCCTCCCTCATACTGATGCAGGGTTGTTTCCAAGCGTGCGTATCGGGTAACATCAGGTAAGCTTTACAGATACCAGTTTCGAGACACCATTCTCTTCCATCGTCACCCCATAGAGCGCCTCGGCCTGCTCCATTACGCGCTGGTTGTGGGTTACAAGGATCATCTGGGTCTTTTGTGCGATTCTTTTTACAAGTCGGCAAAATCTTAGTGTGTTCGCCTCATCAAGCGGGGCGTCTACCTCATCCATGAGACAGAACGGGCTTGGTTTTATGAGAAAGAGTGAAAAGATTAAAGAGATGGCTGCAAGTGCCTTTTCGCCGCCCGAGAGGAGGTTTAGATGGCCTATACGCTTGCCAGGTATGTGTACTGCCAGATCCAGTCCGGCTTCAAGAGGGTTTCCGTCGCCGACCGGTTCAAGCCAGGCCTTTCCGCCATCGAAGAGTAGCGGGAATATCTCTGCGAGGCTGTTGTTCACCGCCTCGATCGTGCCCTTGAGCCTCTCCCTTGAGACCTGATCTATATGTCTTATTGCATGTTCTAGGTCATTTATGGAATTGGTTAGATCATCTTTCTGGGTTGCAAGATAGGAACGCCTCTGTTCGACTTCTTTGTATTGGTCGAGGGCTGTAAGGTTTACAGGCCCTATTGCATCTATTTCGCTTGATATCTTTGCAATTTCTAGTTTTGCCTCGCCTGATGAGAATCGCTCAGGGCGCCAGTTATGGCAGTCATCTTCTATCTCGGCCTGATGGCGTTCGCGTGCAGTCTTTTTTAAAAACTGCATAGCCTGGACCAGCGTATTTATCTCAATCTCCCTTTGATGGAGTTCTTTTTCGAGAAGGGTTGTCTCTTCGAGTTTTTTCTTTACAGCGACATCGAGACTGGCCAGTTCCTGTCTTTTTTCGTCGAAGGCGCATCTGATAGCCTTGCTCTTGGCCCTTTTCGTCTCTATCAATCCTTCCTGTTCGGTCACCTCTTTGAAGGTTTTGGTCACGGACTGTCTTATGGAGTCGAGCACTGAGCCTACCTTGGTTTTTATCTCGCCAGCCGCCTTTATGTCTTCATTTATCCGCGCGAGCTTCTTTTCAAGGACAGTAAGTTCATGCCTTTTTTCCTCAAGCCTTGCGTTCAGGCCGGCGGCGGCGATCCTCATATCTTCGAGGACCTTTTGGCGTCTTTGTAGTACTGCCTCTTGTTGCCTAAGGGCGTCTTCTCTGCCCTTTATCTTGTTTTCAGCCTCGTTTTTGGCCCTTTTTGCCCTGTCAAGTGCGGCATTCGTTTGTTCGAGATCCGCTTCCACCTCTGAAAGTTCATCCTCGATCTGATCCATCTCCAGATCTAACCTTGTCTGTCTCTCTTCATGGGATTCAAGCCTGGTCTTCAAGCGGTCCAATTCGCTTTTTTGTCTCGAGACCTCGTTGTTCAAGCGTTCCTTGTCCTTGACAAGGGATTTCAGCCGATTGACGGCATCCGAGAGCCTCATGCCTTGAGTCTCTTCCTTAGAGGCTATTTCAGCCGATTTTAACCTGAGCCCTTTTTCCTCAACAGCAAGTCGGGCGATCTCGGCCTTTCTGGAAAGTATCCCTTGTCCCTTATTCTTGCCGCCCTTTATTACGATCTCGCCCCAAGGGTAGAGAATATCCCCGCTTGGTGTGATATAGGTATACCAGGCGTTCAGGTCACCGCCTGCCTTGGCCTCTCTAAATGCCTTGATCGCTGAGTCCAGGTCGTCTGTCAATCTCCATCCTGAGGAGATGGATCTTATAACCCTGCTTGCCGGCGGCCGAGCGGCTGCAACCCCATCGTCCTCATCTCCTGAATCAGGTCCATCGATCAGCCATGGTGCCAAAACCCGCAGATCTCCCATTCCTTTTTGTTTGACGAAATCGATTATCTCATCTAGCATCGTTTCCTCTTCGGGGATCACAGCCTCTATGGTCTTTTCAAGTGCGGATTCGGCTGCCGATTCAAGCCCCGATTTTACGATCAGGAGGTCTGCAAGCGCCTTCAGGCCCTTAAAATGCCTGAGGGTGGATCTTGCAGCCTCTCCGAGGCCCTGCATTGAATCTTCTATGGCCCTTAAGGCATTCAGTCTTGCTGTGACGGCTGCAAGGCTGGAATCGATCTGGGTCTTTTGATTCCGTAGGTGGGACAGCGCCTGTTCCAGCCCGAAGCTTTCCGCCTCGGCCGTTGAGATGTCATGGATCTTTTTTTTTATTTCCGCCTCAAGCGCCTTTATTTCCGCCTCAAGCGCCCTGGCCCGTGTTTCTTGCCCGGATTTTTCCTCCTTCAGCAACTCTTTTTCTTCGGTAAGGGCCTCGAGACGCCTTTTTAGCCTCTCCGCCTGGGATGCAAGGGCCTTTTGCCGGCTGTCGAACTTTGCGCATACAGAGGCTGCATCGACAAGCTC
>NZ_JBMFRG010000060.1:0-12204 GCF_049968175.1 Dissulfurimicrobium sp. | reverse complement strand
GGACAGATGCACGGTAAGTCATGATCTTTCTCCTCTCTTTACAATTTTTTGCATGAATTGGTCAAAAACTGTGAATCAACCCTCTCGGCTATGCGAAGCCTCGCACTCCTTGCCCTTGGATTGACAGCCAACTCAACTGGGCTGGCGACAATCGGCCTCTTTGTCACCCGAATTAGGCGACTGTCGCTCCTAAACGCATCCTTCACCATACGGTCTTCGAGCGAATGAAACGAAATTACGCAGAGACGCCCACCGATCTTGAGACATGAAGGGAGAAGATCAAGCGCCTCTTTCAAATTCTCAAGTTCCCTGTTTACAGCTATGCGAAGGGCCTGAAACGTCCTTGTGGCAGGATGCATCTTTGCACCCTGTACCCTTCGGGGTACCACCCCAGCCACTATCCTGGCCAGATCTAAAGAAGTAACGACTGGTGCTGATCTCCGCCGCTCAACAATAGCCTCCGCTATCCTCTTGGCCCAACGCTCTTCACCATATGTGCGTATGAGTGTCTCAAGCTCACAAGCAGGCAGCTCGTTGACCATATCGGCGGCCGTAATAGTAAAGGAATTGTCCATCCTCATATCCAAAGGCTCGTCTTTCATAAAACTGAACCCCTTGCCGCTCTTTTCGAGCTGGTATGAGGACATGCCTAGGTCAAGCAGCATTCCATCCACCTTGTCTATGCCCATATCAACCAAGATGTCTGAAAGTACGGAAAAGTTTCCGCACACGAGATGTATCTTCTCACCAAAACGAGCGAGACGTTCACTGGCCCTCAATACGGCGTCGGCGTCGAGATCAAGGCCTATGAGCAGCCCTATCTCGCCATGCCTCTCAAGGATGGCCTCGGCATGCCCCCCCATTCCGACCGTACCGTCCACATAAATGCCTCCATTCTTGATGCATAGCCCATCGATTACCTCATCGACCAATACCGGTATATGATCCATGGCCGTATCACGTCTTGTTGGTCCCAATGGTTGAGATGAGGCGGCTGTACTGGTCAAAGTTTTCCTTTGCCCTACGCAACTCTTCATCCAGGCGTTCCTTGCTCCATATCTCAAAGTATTTGAGCATACCCGAAAGGACCACCTCCTTACCTATCCCTGCATCCTCCCGGAGTGTTGCCGGTATAAGTATCCTGCCGTGCGAATCCATGTTGCACTCTATGCCGCCAGCCAAAAAATACCTTTGAAAAGAAACGACCTCAGGCGGCGCAAGTTTGAAATTACTAAAGCTCTCTTCAAGCTCTCGCCATTCATCAAGCGGATAGGCTGCAAGACAGTTGGGAAGGTTTGTGACGATCAACCGGCCGTCGTATTTGGTCTTCAAGACATCTCTGAGTCTTGCTGGTATGCTCAGGCGGCCTTTTTCATCTAGTGTGTGAACTGAACGGCCTCTAAACACCAGTTACCCCCTTCTTCCCACTTCATCCCACTTTGATCCACTATATTGAAACAACAACCCACCTGTCAAGCTTTTTTTGGAGAAAAAAAGTAATTAGCGTACAAATGAGCGAATATGGACATTTAAACGAAACAATAGCCTCAATAAGCCGTATTCATCTAGCAAATGGTCCGGATTGCTTTAAGATTTAGGAAGTTTTGTCTAGGGAGGTGAAATAAGAAAAAAATAAAATTTTTATACAGGAGGGTATAGGTAAGCAGTACAGGCAGATCACGCCGACTTTTCTAACAAGGTAATTGCCCGGTGGATTTGAAACCCCTTTCGCTTCCTTACTTTATGTCAAGCCTTCTCGTTCAGAAAGACACCCTTTGCAAGGTCTTTGAATGCCGCCCTGATCTCCAATAATTGTTCGGGCGGAAACTGCCGCAACACCTCGCCGTTGTCTTTTTTTATGACCTGCACCACAGGCTCACCGTATTTGGGATCTATCTTGAATATCAACTTAGTGTTCATTAAATCCAGCTGCGACTGTATCTCCTTTACAGCCGCCTCTATATCGCTCTTGCCGATGGCCTTCTTATCGCCGCCACCCGTCTTGGCCGAAACGCCCGACCTTCCGACGCCCATGCTGGCTATATTATTATTGGACGTCTCTACACCCTTGGCTGCCTGCTGATCTTTGTTGAGTGGGCGGCCTTCGACGTGCATCTCTTGACCCGTTTGATTTTCAACACCTATTTTCGTTATGCCATTTACAGTCAGTTCCATAGCCGTTCCCTCAACGCCCGCCAAGACCGAACCTCTGATAGCCTTTAAGGGCGTCCCTGCCTTTGCTTAACCTCTCTAGCTCACCGACGATCCTCACCCTCTCGAGCGACAGGGCCTGATAAAGCATACTCTCCTTTTCAATCAAACGTCCGATGCGTGTCCTCCACGACTCAGCAGTGTCAAGCGGATAGATACCACATTTCAAGCCATTATTGAATACACTCAGCAGATCCTTTATGAGCATGCATCCCTTACCGCGCTCGTCCTCCCACCAGTGCATTTCATTAAACATCTCAAGCGGCCTTTCCTTGAGACCTGCAAGGAATCCGTCTTGAAGGTCTTCAAAGGCACAAAACGCCTCCTCAAGTCTATTAAAAAGGCCGTCTCCCCCAACTTCCGGCACATATTCGTCTTGATCCATAAGAAACTCCTTCAGCCCTTGCACGAAAAACCGCACGCATACGCAGCTACACCAGCCTGGCCCTGATGCCCTCCTGCAATTGCCCTATCAACGGCATCACCTGTTCTAATACGGTTCGGCCCAACAGCCCTGTCATCACGCACAAAATCGCGGCCTTCATCGGGTATGGCGCGCAGGGTCTGGATGCTTGGCATCACCTCGGTCTGCCAGATATGCCTTAACTGTGCGAGATATTTTATGGCCGTATTCAAGGTCTTTTCATCATTAGTGAGGTTCACCTTCGGAAGTTCGACCAGCATGGCAGCATAAAGCCCCCTCAGAAAACCAGCGGCCTCATTTTCGCCCCGGACCGCACCCATCAGCTCCGAAACAACGGCAATCACCCTGCCCAATGCCTCGCCCCTCATTGCTATATCCCCAGTCCTTATACCTTCTCTGGCCATGTAGAGGCCTTTAAGCCCAGCATCATACAACATGAGGATCAATTTATATGGATCGGTTGTGAGTATGTCTGTCTTTTCATAAGCCTGAGTATATACAGTTTTCATGATCTATGCCCTCAAAAAATTTATCGTTTACGTCTTCTTGACCCCTGTGATAGCATCGAATTGTGAGGTCAAAAAGGAGCTGATCGAATTCATACTGCTCATGAATGAATCCAATTGGGTAAACTGTTTGGTCAAAATATCGTATTTCTTGTTAAGCCTATCGGTTGCGTCGCTTATCTGCTGATTGATCTGATTTATACGTGTCTGCGAGGCCGCTTGTTCCGTAGCCAGGACACCGCTGCCCGCTTCAGTGATGCTGCCGAGCCTGTCGTTTACCAGACTCGCAAAACCCGTAACGCCTGTCTTGCCAAGAAAAAAGGTCTGCACCTCATTGAAATGCGTAGCGAGCGCATTATCCAGTGTGGATTCGTCAATACTGATCGTCCCGTCCCTCGTTATGTTCAGGCCGAGATCATACATCGATTTTATGGAACCACCGGTATCCACTTGGGTGCTAAGGAGATCCGTCAACTGACCCGATAGGGCCCGCATCGTACCATTATCAGTTAAAAGACCGGGGGTCGGACCATTTGGACCGTTTGTATAACCTGTCTGATCCCTGATGGATTTTATACTGCTGTTAAATCCGTTTACCAGATTGATGATAGCGCTTCTGAGATCGGCTGTGCTCGAGCTTATCGATATGGAGCTCGTCCCCGGTTTAAGGATGTTTAACGTTACTCCGTTTATAATGTCTGTAATGCCTGTATTTGTACCTCTCTGATACGTCGCCCCATCTACAACTATCTGTGCATTAAGCGAGGCCCCCAATGCACCCTGTATCTCTGTCATAGCATAACCTGATAGCTGGGTGTCTATGTATATCCTTGACGTCTCGCCTGTAGTATTGGCCTTAAGCACCAAGTGATATGGGTTTGTTGCACCCCCATCGTTTATCACAGAGGCCGTCACCCCTGGATTACGCTGGTCGTTGTTTATGAGATCGGCAAGGCCCTGAAGCGTGGTCCCATTAGGCACGGTAAGGCTGATGGTTGCACCTGTCCCTACATGATAGGCAAAGGTCTGGCTAGCACCGGAACTGTTGATCACCGTCGTCGGGGCGCCAACCCCCACGCCCTGCCATAGACTTGCTGTGGCGATGCTGTTCACCGTTATCTGATGTGTCCCTATATCGGCGCCGTCGGAAACGCTTGCCGATAGCACGCCCTCAGGCCCAACAGAGATATCGCGTTTGATGAACGTGGACTGCAGACTCAAACTCAAGGCCTGGGACTTTATGCCTAAGAGGCCCTGATCGATGGCATTGAATGCATTGTATTGATCTTGGACCCTAGACTCCTCTGCCTTTAGATTGTTTATGGGCGCCTCGTCGGCCTGACGCATCTGATCGAGGATATTTTGGAGCTGAAGCCCTGAACCCACTCCAAGAGATGTAATGATGCCCGTCATAATCTTACCTCATTATGGCCTAATTATCGGGCGGCCCGGAGGCCGCCCTTGTTGTCAACCAGTAACTACTGCAGGAGTTTCAGCACGCCTTGCGCGGTTGCATTGGCCTGAGCCAAAGCGAACGTGCCGGCCTGGGAGAGTATCTGCATCTTTGAGAAATTTGAAGACTCATCTGCGAAGTCCACATCTCTTATCTGGCTCTCCGCCGACTGTACGTTCACCTTGGTGGCGGTCAGGTTCGCTATAGTGCTGGTGAGTTGATTCTGTACGGAACCAAGTCCGGCCTTAATGGCGTTTATGTTTTGGAGCGCCGAATCGGCTATGGCCATACCAAGCTGCGCGCCATCCTGGGTGGTGACGTTTATATCGCTCAAGGCCTTCTTAACTATACCAGTCACCTGTGTCCCAGATACACCACCTGGGTTGGCGGCAAGTATGGAATTGGCCGCGATGGTCGAGTTGTGCGTTGCATTGTACTTCAGGGTCATCGTGTTGTTGAGGTAGTTGGTTCCGTATGTAGTGTACTGTTTTTCAAGCACCGTACCTGCTGTAAGTGTCTTGGTTGTTCCGGCGCTGCCTGATACAAATACAACCATATCATTGGTAAGCACCGTACCTGCAGCCATAGTTGACATGGAGGCAAGGGTCGAGCCGGCAGCAAGTGTCATATCACCGTTCAAGGTTAGAGCACTGCTTACTGTCGTATTCGCTCCAAGCGTTGAGCCGGTGGCGATACTAGAGGTATCAGTTAGGGTTGAACCTGCCTTTACTGTCATGGAAGAAGTAAGTGCAGAGACTGCGGCAGCCAATGTGAAATTTCCACCTATGGTGGAACCTGCAACTATACTCAGGCCAGCAGCGTTTTTAATAGTAGAGCCTGCCTTCAAAATCATGTCGTTATTGACATTGGTGGTGCTGGCTGTTGTGACGTCACCGCCTATGGATGAACCAGACGTAAATGAACTGTTCGCCGCAAACGACGAACCGCCCTTTGCAATCATATCGGCCTGGAGGGTGACGTCTGCCGTCAAGGTTGCATCAGCGTTCAATACGGTACCTGCGGCTATTGTGCCGCCGGCGGTCTGGATGGCCGTGGTGACGAGCGTCCCGGCCTTGAGCAGTGTACCTGATTTAAGCAGACTTCCAGCCTTCAACGTACTGTCGTTTGTAGTGGATACGGCATTTGCGGTAACTGTCCCGCCAAGGACCGAACCTTGCTTGATCACGGTAGCCGCGGCCAGCACAGATCCAGCCTTTATGGTACTGTCTTGGGTTGTTGTTATGTCAGCTGAATTATTTGTATTTGTTAAGGTAAAGCCCAAGGTGCTCCCGGCTTTGAACGATGAAGCCGACCCCAGTACAGATCCTGCTGTAAGGGTTGAGTCGATAGTCGTTGTAGTGGCGCCTTTGACCTGAAGATTTGACGTTATAGCAAGCGCCGCACCACCCGCAAGGTCTGTGATCTTCATGTCATTTGCGCCCGACTGAAAGAGCTTTATGTAACCGAACGTGCTCATATTGCTTCCGGCAAGGACCGTGCCCGTATCACCTGTAACCTGAATGGCCCTGCCATCAGTTGAACTCAGGGTAAGCATCCCTGCGCCGTCTACGCTTGCCACGATGCCGTGCTGTGCAGTCTTTGCATTGATGGCATTTACAAGGGAGCCGTCAGCATCATTTGCTTGCACTGTTACAGCACCGATAACGATGCCGTTTATGGCGAAGTCGCTGCCGGTGGAACCGGCGGCCACAGGGGCTGCACTGGTACTCTTTACAACAGCCTGAGCGGTTATACCGGTGGTGTCGGAGACCTTGTTGATGGCATCTGCCAAGGCACGCATGCCGTTTGCCGCCGAGTTGTTGTACTGGAGATCCACCGAGTTGATGGCGACATCTGTATTTAGGATATTGCTGTGGATACTGAGCTGTACATTGCCGCCCGAAGCGTTCGTTAGTTGGAGCTGACCGGTCACGACCTGCCCTATCTTGTTGGATTCGCTGGAACCTATGTTGACCTCGACTGTCTCGCCAGTGAAGGCGCCTACCTGGAACTTCTTGTTCGCGAAGTTACCTGTAAGCAGCTTCATGCCGTTAAATGATGTAGTCCTGGCAATGGCGTCCAATTCGGCCATCAACTTCGATATGTCGGACTGGAGGGCATTCCTGGACGTGGTTGTCTGGCTGTCTGCCGCGGCCTGCGTGGCCTTGGTTTTGATGGTGTTGATGATATGCACCGCCTCCTGAAGCGCGCCATCTGCGATCTGAACGACGCTTATACCGTCATTTGCATTTCTAATGGCCTGTCCTAGGCTAAGGGCCTGGGCATGCATGACATTGGCGATGGACATACCTGACGCATCGTCTGCTGATTTGTTTATCCTCAAACCTGTTGAGAGCCTCTCCAGTGACGTCTGCATTGAATCACTTGTCTTCTGGAGATTATTGTGCGCATAAAGCGCAGCGATGTTAGTGTTGATACTGAGCGACATAAGAAACCTCCTTGTTTTTGTCTTTCTTCCCGGGACCGGGCGTCCTTGCCCGCCGGATCTTTTAGTAGATCTTTAAACCTTATCTTGTCTTTCAAGGCATCGGACTTAAATCTTCAACCTCCTTTCCGCCCTGTTTTGCCTTTTATTTCTCTATTCGGCAGATAGTCCCACAGACTTTAAAAATACCTATTTTAAATTGACTGGAATTTCCCTGTCCTTTCCCTTCCCTTGGCCGGAAAGGCAGTTTTTAGTTCTTTTCCTTTTATTGGCAGGAAGGGGTTAAGGAAGGCATATACTATGGAGCCATAAGATCAAACCGTGGACTTCATCTCCATCCTGGTTTCAAGGCACTCGATGCGCCTCTTTCTGCTAATCACGTCTAACCACCGCATCATAGAGACGGTCGAGCCTCATATTTAAATTTTCTATTGCAAACCTGGCCCCGCCTAAACCGTTTAAAAGCTCAGACCTTGCCATCTCTATCCTTTCGTAACGCTCAGCTCTGACTTCATCTATGCATTTGTTGGTCTCATCAACACGGCGGTTGATATCTGAAAGCTGGATATTTATATCGTCAAGCCTTTTATTGGTAAGTTGGAGGATCGCCTTGATCTCTGAATTGTCGGCCTTTATGAGACTTATTTCAGGGACGATCAGCTCCTGAATGACCTTTTTCATGGTGTCTGTCATATCCATGATGGCTTCTCCCGCAGGATGCTTTATCTAAAATGTCTAACAAAAAGGGGCGGCATTGTCAAAAGCTATGTCTGTTGCCCAAAACCCGCAGGTTAAGATATAATCTCATATAATCTCAATAAATTCATAAAAAGGGTAAGACATGCCGGATGACATAGCAAAGGCCTTAGCCTATCAAGTAAAAAGAGAGATTGCCGCCAAGTACTTTGGCACGAGAAAGGCCATCGAAGGCGATATAGAGGCATTCAAAAATGCACTTGCCAAGGCCGATGCGTTTTACAACGAAAAGATCGGTGCCGACTTTGCAAGGATATATGACATCCTCTCAGAGAGGTCGCTTGTAGATCTGTTCGCTAGGGCAATAGGTCTCAGCGGTAGGATACCGTTTTACCCGGAATATAAATCAGGCGGACTGCAAATAAAAGAATGGCCTCAGGAAAGGGGATGGACGGTCTTTTCCCGACTCCTAAACCGCCTCAAAGACAGCTATCTCTGGCTCCACAGGGACATGATGAGATATCAGGACATGCTAAACGACCTTAAAGACGAGGCGCTGGTGATAAAGGAAGAGATCAAGGGATTTCAAGATAAGTTCGCCCTTGATGAGATAATAGGGTTCATAAATGCCCTGGACAGGGATGAGCTTTCGAATGTCTTGGGCGAGAACCTACGCGGCGACGAGATCGAGGCCCTCAACGCCAATCTTTACATACAGGGCCCGCCGGAGCCCGAAGAGGCCCTCGAGAAGGCGCTTGACCTGCCGGCCCCAGATAAGATAAAAGGGATTCTTAAAGAACTTGTCCAACAGGTCTATAATAATAAAAATATGGGGAACGATCCGTTATGATGGGTGAACCAGACGAAACAGGCGCCAGGTCTGATTTTAATTTTATCCGATACAAGGTCAATGTGCCGCTTGGAGAAAGGGCCTACAAGATCCTGATAGGACCAGGACTCCTGTCCGACGCTGCAGGACTTTTAAAACCGTATGTCCAATCCGGACGCTGCATAATCGTGACAGATACAAATGTCGAGGGATACCTTGGGCGCGACCTGACGCACCTCCTTAGACAGGCCGGGCTTGATGCCGAGTTGATCTCATTTGAGGCTGGAGAGGCCTCGAAACGCATGGACACGGTGGTTGAGCTCGCGCGAAAGATGGTCGCATTAAAGGCGGACAGGGATACGGTCTTGATCGCCCTTGGCGGCGGGGTGGTTGGAGACGTAGCGGGGTTTCTCGCCTCCATCTACATGAGGGGGATTGCGTTCGTGCAGGCGCCGACCACACTTCTTGCCCAGGTTGACAGCTCTGTCGGCGGAAAGACCGGAGTAGATCTTCCGGAGGGCAAAAATCTCCTTGGGACATTTTACCAGCCCAGGCTTGTAATCGCGGACATTGCAACCCTTGCCACCCTTAACCAGCAGGAGATCAGAAATGGTCTGGCCGAGGTGGTCAAATATGCAATGATCAAAGACCCTGCCCTCTTTGATCTGCTTGAGGCAAGGCCATCGGACGCCTTGAATCTTGAGCCCGAGCTTATATCTCACATAGTTCGGACCTCTTGTAGGATAAAGGCCAAGGTCGTCTGTGCGGATGAACGGGAGGGTGGGCTTAGACGTATCTTGAACTTTGGGCACACGGCAGGCCATGCGATAGAGGCCGCTTCCAAATATGAGATGCCGCACGGTGAGGCCGTTGCAATCGGCATGATTGTTGCGATGCGACTCTCTGTGGCAAAGGGCCTCACGAACGACGCCGTGCTGAAACGGCTTGAAAGGCTTTTGAGATCGCTTGGGCTCCCTACCCGTATCCCGTCTCAGTTTCAAATCGACGAGATCATAACACTAACAGCGAGCGACAAGAAATCAAGGGGCGGCAGAATACACTTTGTGCTCTCAGGTGGCCCGGGCAGGGCCGTTATAACTGATGACGTAAGCAGAGAGGAGTTCTTTAACGCCATAGAGGCGTCAAAAGGGCCTGAAACGCTTAAAGAAGCTGCGTCCTTACCGCCCTCCTCCTCTCGCTGAGCAGATACAAATAGAGACTACTCCCCTTACCGAATTCAGAGTGGATCTCGATATGTCCGCCCTGCTCCTCCTGGATACGCTTTGCAAAAGTAAGTCCCATTCCTATATGCCCAGTTTTGGTGGTAAAAAACGGGTCAAAGACATGCGGCATGATACTAGGCCTTATCCCATCCCCTTGATCACTTATGACAAACATGAGCGTCCACGGTGGCTGGTCTGACGGCCTGACTTCCAAATCGACCACTCCGGAACCATCTGACCGGCACTTTTCGTAATATGACTCGCAGGCATTCAACAGTCCGGCAATAACCGCCTTTTTAAATGCGGCTACATCCACCAGTATCTCCTCTGTGCCGTTAAGGCCTTCCTGCATTGAAACATTATGTTTGAGGCCGTTCTCCAACGCCGCCTCTTTTACAATAGATGCCAGCTCATCTATGACTGAGCCGACAGGGATCGGCCTCGGATCGGGTTTTGCAAGCCTAATGAACTCCGTCAGGGTTGAAAGCAATAGTTCAAGCCTCATACACTCCTCCAGAATGACCTGAACGTAATCCCTTTTAGGCATATCTATCTTTGCAAGGCGTCTTGCAAACCCACCTATGGTCAAGATCGGGTTTCTGATCTGATGGCTTATATCGTCGAGCATATGGCCGAGAAAGATCATGCGCTCAGACTTACTCAGCAGGCGCTCCAGACCCTTCAACTTGGTTATGTCATGGACGATGACAACAACCGCCTTGCCTTCCCCTGTCTCAAGCATAGATGTGGAGACGAGCCCCATGAAAAAACCCGAATCCCTCTTCAGAAGCATAGCCTCAGTCTCGAATTCACCATCCCTCCGCGTAATGTTGATGACATTCTCTGCCAATATGTCCCTGTCCTCAGGCATAAACAGCGCCTTAAAAGGAAGACCGACAAGATCTCGATCATCTGCAGAAAACATCTCGATGGCCCTCCTGTTTGCAGATGAGATTAGTCCGCCTTCATTCACAAGGATTATCGCACTGTTTATGCTGTCGAAGATCATGGAAATAAGTCTTGAATCAGCACCAGATATCATTACCGCACCGCCTTAAGGTTCCTTATTACACCGAACCGTCAACGAAGATATGCTCAATCCTGAAGGGTCTTATGTCATCGACATTGCCGGCGTCTGAAATCTCAACCAAGGCCCAGCCGGGCTGCTCCTTTCTCCCCAATATCTCGCCTGGGTTTAAAAGGAGCGTGCCGCCCATGTCTTCCATAAACCATCTGTGAGTATGGCCGAAACAGACCAGACGAAAATCGCCTGAACGCGCGATGTGACCGGCCTCCAACGGGTCATGGATAAAGGCTATAGACATACCCAAGACCTCAACCCGCCCAAAACACCCATGAAACTCCACACGGTCAGACCTTGAAAGCACACTCTTCATCAAGAGTATCTGATCCCCTGGATTGTTGCCGAGGATCAAATGGAGCCTGCCGTTAAACCTGTCAAACTCCTCAAGCATGAACGGTGAGACCATGTCGCCACAATGGATCATCAGCTGGACGCCAAGCCTGTTCGCCTGCTCGATCGCCTTTCTCGTATTCCAGACATGGTCGTGACTATCACTTATAACTGCTAACCTCATCTTAAACCACCCATTTCACATTCATATCTCAAAAGGAGTCTCTTGATCTCTATGCCGCAGGAATATCCGCCAAGCCAACCGTTCTTGCCCACTACTCTGTGGCACGGCACAAGTAGAGGCAATGGGTTTGCCTTAAGCGCCTGTCCTACAGACCTAGGTGATCCGCATCCAAGTCTCTCCGCAAACCCGCCGTAGGTAAGTACAGTGGCATAGGGTGCAGCGGTCAGGAGGGCCGTCCATACCTTTATCTGGAACAAACTCCCCCTGACCTCGGCAGGCACAATATTGCGTGGATCAGCACCATCAAGGACCGCCATAAGGCCCTCCTTCAGCCCTGAAGGAGGGATGCCCTCTATTTCACCGTCGGGCCTTTCGCGGCTGCGCATCCTCAAGTCAAGCCTAATAAGATATCCGTCTTTCCAATATGCCTCGACCTCTAAGACCTCACCCAAAAGCTTAAGATAAAATAGCTCTCGTCCCCCTACCTTAGATCTCGTGCCCATAACCACAAAAAGTTATATCGATCAAACGTCCATTCAAACGGAGGATTACCCCGCTTCCGCCGGTCAAGGTCATGCGTCCTATCCTGAACGGATAATGGCCCAACGCGCTGGCTGCAATCCTGAGCATCGCCTGCTCATCCTCGGCTGAAACGGTCCACAAAAGCTCAAAGTCTTCCCCGCCCGAAACGGCAAGACCGATCGGCGAAAGACCGAATAACCTTGAAACAGACCTGACGGCCCTCGAAATGGGGAGCAACGACGCGTCCAGTTCAGCCCCAAGCCCAGAGGCCCTGCAGATATGAGCGAGATCGGTTG
>NZ_JBMFRG010000059.1:0-12249 GCF_049968175.1 Dissulfurimicrobium sp. | reverse complement strand
CCTGAGATAAAACCATATCTTGCTTCGGCAATGAGGGTCTCGGGGTCGTCTTCAAATATGCCTTGCAGATGGTCTCTGCTGATGTCAGTCTGTTTAATAACAGCTTCTCCCTCTGGGGACGCGGCAACAGCCTTTTTTACAAGCGGGTCATTCTCGATGAGTTTGACCGCGGTCCAACGCGGGTAATAGCGGTTGGCTATATCAGGGACCCCCTTCAGCCTTTGCCTGATCTTTTCAATTTCCTCTTCTATCTCCTGGCCGTAATGGATATGGACATGCCTAGAGATAGGATCTCTGTCAGCTGAAACCTCAAGGACGGTATCAAGGAGTTCTTTTATCCCTTCACCCCTTGTTCCAATGGTCTTTACGATAGGTACCCCTAAAAGTCTTGCTAAATTGTCATAGTCGGTGATTATCCCTCTCGCATGGGCCACATCCACCATATTCATGGCAAAGACGAGGCGGATATTGAGTTCTATGAGTTGAGTTGCGAGGTACAGGTTTCTTTCAAGATTGGATGCGTCAAGCACATCAACGACCACGTCGGGCTGTTCATCCAGGATGAAATTCCTTGAAACGACTTCCTCTACAGAATAGGCGGTGAGTGAATAGATACCAGGCAGATCAACTATGCGTATTTTTGAGCCTCTGTGTAAAAGCATCCCTTCTTTTTTTTCAACCGTGACGCCTGCCCAGTTTCCAACCTTTTGATGGGCCCCAGTGAGCTGATTAAACAGCGTAGTCTTGCCGGCATTTGGATTTCCGGCCAATGCTATAACAATTTCTTTTTTATCCATCTTTTGTCCCTATACCTCTATACCTGCTTCCGTAGCATCGTGATGGATTTGTTTCCATTTCCACATAAAGCGGCCTTTTATGTGATCAGGAACAAGGGCGCAGAGCGCCTGCGATATCTGACTTAACCTTGGATAAAGCAGAGAATCAGCAAGAAGAGGGCTCCTTGCAGGCAAAAAGACCGTAAGCAGAAATATTATCACGCCTGTCAGTATCAAACCCTTTGCAAGGCCTATAAGCCCCCCCATTATCCTGTCCACCAAACTGAGATGGAGGGTCTTTAACAAACCCTTTATAATGATCCCAATTATTATAAAGGCCATGTAGACCAAGATAAACAATAGAAAGAATGCGATCAAAGATCTGAATATTTCTTCTTTGATAAAAGGTGTAAGCCTGTCAGAAAGGATTGAGAAATGGGTCATGCCTACCCAAAAACCCAGCAATATTCCAAGGAGTGAGGCTGCCGAGCGGCTGAAGCCCACAAAAAATCCTCTCAGCACGGTAATGGCGATGATGATTGTTATTATAAAGTCAAGTATATTAAAATGTATGTTGGCTGTATTAAACCACATATCTCCTCCCAATCCATCCTCTTCCTTGGGAAGAGGGGGATTTTCTAGATATTCATCGGTTGTTTTGCCCTGCTGTCAATACGTTTTCGGCCATCGTTGTAGCCTGATTTAATTCATCTTCTAGGAGTTTTCGATACGATTCAAGGGCCGGTCCCCTTGCATCATTGGGTACGTAAAAAGGTTTTCCATATGTCAGTACAATTTTTGAGAATGGCCAAGGAAGGATCGTTTTGTCCCAACTGTTGAACATGATTGCTGGTTTTGCTGTAAATCCAATAGGTATGACCGGTGCTCCGGTATCCCTGGAAAGAATCAGGGCACCCTTTTGCGCAATGCGAGCAGGGCCCCGGGAGCCATCCGCCACTATACCGGCTCCAATATTGTAACGCCTCATGGCCCCGGCCATATCTCTTAAGGCCTTTATACCTCCCTTGAGCCTTGAACCCCTTACAGGTATCTGTCCCCATCTTTTGATGCAGCGTGCCACCCAATCGCCATCTGAGCTGCCGCTAACCATGATGACCGCTTTGCGGTGTCTGAAATGAAACAAGATGTATATAAGGCTGAAATGCCACAGTGCGATTATAACAGGTATCTCCGATCCGAGGATAGATCTTGCCTCCGCGTTTCCGGCTGTAATAACCCTGCACGACGAAAGCCATATCTCGGCTACAGTAAGAAGGGGTCTTTCAATCCAGGTGGTCGGTCTCGTTCCAGCTGTTTTGTGAAATTCATCTGAAACCTCTCGCACTTCCATAGGGCATGAGGTAACATAAAGTACCAAATGCTTCAAGTCTGAGGTCTGCTATGTCTAGTAAAAAAATGCGTTTTGAGGCAGCCATGTCAAGGCTCGAAGGGATTGTCGGTGAGCTTGAATCAGAAAGGCTTTCTCTTGAAGACGCCTTGAAGCTCTACGAAGAAGGGATAAAACTTGCTAGGTACTGTGCGACATATCTCGATTCGATAGAAAGAAGGATAGATGAACTTGCAAAAGGGGATGACGGGATTGTTATAAGGCCCTCAGATATAGATAAAGAGGTGGACAAGTCTTGAACGCCAGCCTTGAAACTTATTTAAAGAAACAAATCTCAAAGATAGATTCCGCTTTGGAGAGATTGCTGCCCATAGAGACTGGCCTGTCCGGACCGGTCTTCGAGGCTATGCGCTATAGTTTGATGGCAGGTGGAAAGAGGCTGCGCCCGATTCTGCTCCTCGCAGGTGCTGAAGCGGTCGGAGGCAATGCAGCGGATTTCATCCCTTTTGCCTGCGCAATTGAATGCATTCATACATATTCGCTCATTCATGATGATCTTCCCTCTATGGATGATGACGATCTCAGAAGGGGCCGACCTACCTGTCATAAGGTATTCGGAGAGGCGGTGGCTATACTTGCCGGAGACGGTTTATTGACCTTTGCCTTTGAACTCATGAGCAATAAAGATTTGATAGGTCATATACCGCCAGAGCGTGCAAATAGGGCCATCTTTATCATTGCCAAGGCTGCTGGGCCATTCGGCATGGTAGGCGGGCAGACGGCCGATATACTCCTTGAGGGCAGGGACGCTGATCCAGGCATGTTGTCCTTTATTCATAGCCATAAGACAGGGGCCATGATCCAGGCGTCTGTTGAGGCTGGCGGGATCTTGGGTGAAGGGACCCGGGAGGAGGTGGAGTGGCTAAGTAGATATGGGGCGGCCTTGGGCCTTGCCTTTCAAATTGTAGACGATATCCTTGATATTGAAGGCGAGAGGGCTATTATAGGAAAGCCTGTAGGTTCCGATGCAAAAAAGAAAAAGATCACATATCCTGCCGTATTTGGAATGGCCGAGGCAAAGAGAAAGGCTGTCATCCTGCTCGACGAGGCGTTGTCAGCCATCGCCCATTTTGATGAAAAGGCCGAACCGCTTCGGGCCTTAGCCCGCTATGTGGTCGAGAGGGATAGATGATATGCCCGGGTTTCTTGACACCATCCATTCACCAAAAGATATAAAAGGGCTCAAACCAAAAGAATTGAATGAACTTGCCCTCGAGATCCGCAAGAAGATCGTAGAGACTGTCTCTAATACAGGCGGGCACTTGGCGCCAAGCCTTGGCGTTGTAGAGCTCGCTATAGCTATACACTATGTTTTTAACGCACCCGAAGACAGAGTTATATGGGATGTCGGACATCAGGCCTATGCCCACAAGCTTCTGACCGGGAGGGTTTGTAAATTTCATACACTTCGACAGTTCAAAGGCATAAGTGGTTTTCCAAAACGCAGTGAGAGCCCTTATGACTCCCTTGATACAGGACACAGCAGCACATCCATCTCGGCAGGACTTGGAATGACCACCGCCCTAAGGCTCAAAGGTGAGCCCGGTAAGGTGATAGCCGTCATCGGAGATGGCTCAATGACCGCCGGCCTTGCGTTCGAGGCCTTGAACAATGCAGGTCACCTGAGGAGGGACATAATCGTCATATTAAATGACAATGAGATGTCCATATCTCCGAACGTGGGTGCGCTTTCCTCTTTTTTGAGTAGAAAACTCACAGGCAAGCTGATATCTAGGCTCAAGATGGAGATAGAGTCCTTTTTGAAACGCTCCGGCACTGGTGAACAGATATGGACGTTATTGAAAAAAAGCGAGGATTCCCTCAAGAGTCTTTTTACCCCAGGTATGCTTTTTGAGGCCCTTCAGTTTGAATATGTCGGCCCTTTGCCCGGCCATAACCTTGAAATATTGATAGAGACGCTCCAGAATGTAAGTAAGATCCCCGGCCCAATCCTTCTGCACGTGCTTACCAAGAAAGGTAAGGGTTATCCACCGGCCGAAAGGCGCCCAGAGGACTTTCATGGCGTCGGTCCGTTTGAGATATCAACGGGTGAACCAAAGACGACCAAAAAATCAGTACCTCCTACCTATACCTCTGTCTTTGGCCAGACACTGATCAAGTTGGCCAAAGATGATAAACGTATAGTCGCCATAACTGCAGCTATGCCGTCAGGCACCGGACTCAGCGCCTTTGCAAGGGAGTTCCCGGAGCGCTTTTTTGACGTTGGCATTGCAGAGCAACATGCCGTGACCTTTGCAGCAGGCCTTGCTATTGAGGGATTAAGGCCGATTGTCGCTATCTATTCGACCTTTTTACAAAGGGCCTACGATCAGGTCATTCATGATGTGTGCCTCACCGCCCAGCCAGTTGTATTTGCAATAGACAGAGGTGGGCTCGTAGGAGACGACGGTCCAACACACCATGGTGCATTTGATATAAGTTTTTTGAGGGTGGTTCCGAATCTCATCATCATGTCACCGAAGGATGAAAACGAACTTCAGCACATGTTGTTTACCGCATTCAAACACAATGGGCCTGCTGCTATTCGGTACCCGAGGGGGGAAGGCGTTGGGGTAAGCATGGATTGGGAGTTAAAAGAAATACCCATCGGCAGTTGGGAAATGCTTTCAGAAGGCCCTGACGTCGCTATTCTTGCCGTAGGACAGCATGTCAAAACCGCCCTTCTTGCCGCGGAGAAGCTTGCATTGAATGGATTTAATGCAACTATAGTAAACGCCCGTTTCATAAAACCTCTAGACAAAGAACTGTTGGCCAGGGTTTCATCCTTTACAAATGGCAGACTTATCACGGTTGAGGAGAATGCACTTATGGGGGGGTTCGGTTCTGCCGTTCTCGAAGGATTGAGCGACCTTGGCTGTTTGCCTAAAAAAGTGGTGAGGCTCGGCCTGCCTGATAGATTCATTGAGCATGGAACACAGGCGATACTTAGAGAGGTGCTTGGACTCGATGTGGAGACAATAGCCGGTGAGGCCTTGGCCCTCATCAGGGGTGCTGATGGACCTTAAAAAACCCCTCTGGCCCCTTTTTGAGTTTGTAACACAATTATATCTGATTAGCCCTCATGGCGGGCTGGAAGATCTAATTCAAGAACTTCCTGACGATCTCAAACTGTTGGATATAATATACAAACAGCCATCTATGCTCATTAGACCGATTGCCAGCGTCTTTGACAATCTGGCCTTGATCAAGAAGGGGCGAGACATAACCCTACCTGACATAAGAGATGAAGATGGTAAAGAGCTTCCTTTGTTCGATGCGATGATTTCTTTGACAAAACAGAGGGTGCTTGAGTATGAACTCGAGGCCATAAATTCCGCCTTGTGCGGTCCCTGTAGCTGTGTTTTGTGCTGTACTGGGCCTGATTTATCGGCAAGACAGGAATTTTTTGAGATACCACTTCTTGAAGAGGAGATTTCGCTCTTCAGCAGGTTTCCGATTGTTGATTCCATGAAGTCGCGTGCAAAAACGGCTTATTCAGAGCCTGAACTTGAAATAGATGGCGCCCCATTTTATAAAAGACCTTCGGCCATCTATCATTGGGCCACAGGGTATAGTTTAATATTGGTAAGAGGTGCGGCATGTCCACATCTCAATGCTTCAGGCAGTTGCAATATATATTCTAGCAGACCGGTTGCCTGCAGAAAGCCGCAGATATTTCCGTTCGTAATAGAGAGGCTCTCGGGCCGTCACCAGGATGCTGCAGAGAGATATTTAAGGCGCGATGCGCTCCTTGCGATATGGGATTGCCCGTACGTTAAGGAGTTCAAGGCCGAGATCATCACATATGCCAGACTCTGTAATTTGACTTGCATTTTTAAAGAAAACAAGGCATAAGATGATGTTATTTTCTATAAAGTGAATTCATGTTTTATGGTTGACAAGAATATCTTTAATTGACTACAATTTTTATGAATTAAAATTCAGGATAATCATAAAGACAACTTTAGATATAAAAGAGACTTGCTTAAAGGAGAGTACATTTTATGGGTAACGGGCCTTTGATATTGTGGTTTGATCAAATAGGGATAAAAGATGTTCCCCTGGTTGGCGGCAAGAACGCATCTCTTGGCGAGATGTACCAGAGACTTAGTTCAAAAGGTGTAAATGTCCCCAATGGTTTTGCCATCACCGCTGATGCCTATAAGTATCTTCTTAAAGACGCTGGCATCGAACAGACCATACGCAATGCCTTGGATGGGCTGGATACGCATAATATAGCTGATCTCAGAAAGAAAGGCAGGGCGGTTAGAGAAATTGTGCTGGGCGCTAAATTCCCTGCCGCCTTGGAGACGGAGATCGTAAAGGCCTATCGTGCCCTTGAAAAGGCATACAATCAACCGAACGTGGATGTCGCTGTGCGGTCTTCAGCTACAGCCGAAGATCTTCCCGATGCCTCTTTTGCCGGTCAGCAGGAGACATATCTCAATATAAGAGGGCCTGAACGTTTGATCGAGGCCTGCCATAAATGTTTTGCAAGTCTTTTTACTGATAGGGCTATTTCATATCGGCACGACAAAGGTTTTGGACATTTTGATGTATATCTCTCTATAGCTGTCCAAAAGATGATTAGAAGCGATAGCGCAAGTTCAGGCGTTATGTTTACTATGGATACAGAAAGTGGTTTTGATAAGGTTGTTTATATAACTGGCGCCTTTGGGCTTGGCGAAAATGTCGTTCAGGGGGCGGTGAATCCTGACGAATTTTACGTCTTCAAACCTACGCTTAAAGCAGGCTATCGGCCTATAATCCATAAAAAGCTTGGGCTCAAACATAAAAAGATGGTCTATACGGATGATCCAAAAGCACCTGTTCGTAACCTACCGACAACCAAAAGTGAGAGGAATAGTTTTGTGTTGTCGGATGACGAGCTCCTAACGCTTGCCAGGTGGGCATGCACCATAGAAGAACACTATGGTAAGGCTATGGATATAGAATGGGCAAAAGACGGCGACGGTTCATCCGTAGGCACAGGAAAGCTCTTTATAGTTCAGGCAAGACCGGAGACCGTGCATTCTCAGAGAAAAACCGAATTTATAGAGACTTATGTGCTTAAAGAAAAAGGGAAATTGCTTGTGACTGGAAGCGCTATAGGTTCAAAGATAGGCAAGGGTGAGATAACCGTCATTAAAAGCGTAAATGATATTACAAAATTCAAGGCCGGGCAGATACTGGTTACGGATATGACCGACCCTGACTGGGAGCCGATCATGAAGATAGCGTCTGCAATTGTCACAAATAGAGGGGGGCGCACATGTCATGCCGCCATTATTTCACGTGAACTCGGCATACCCTGTGTAGTTGGCACAGAAAATGGGACTGAGATATTGAAAGATGTAAAACTTGCGACGGTTTCATGTGCAGAAGGCGAACAAGGCAAGGTATATGAAGGCATCCTTGATTTTGAGATCCAGCGGTTTGATTTGACGGAACTCCCGAAGACCAAGACAAAGATCATGATGAATGTCGGCATCCCTGAGCAGGCATTTGATCAGGGACAGATGCCGAATGACGGTGTAGGGCTCGCACGGCTTGAATTCATTATCAATTCCCATATCGGGATACATCCGCTCGCTCTTTTAAACTATAACGAATTAAAGAAGAAAAGCAGGAAAGACGAAAAAATAAAGGAAATAATCAAGTCTATTGATGCAAAGACAATCGGATATGAAGATAAAACCAGGTTTTTTATAGATACCCTTGCCCAGGGGACCGCAAAGATTGCGGCTGGTTTCTGGCCAAACGACGTCATAGTCCGCTTGTCCGATTTCAAAAGCAACGAATATGCAAACCTGATTGGCGGTTCTCTGTTTGAGCCTACCGAACATAATCCGATGATAGGATGGAGAGGGGCATCGCGCTACTATTCACCGGCATTTGAGCCCGCCTTTGCCCTTGAATGCAAGGCCCTTGCGATGGTCCGCGATGAAATGGGGCTTACAAACGTAAAGGTCATGATACCATTCTGTCGGACTGTCGAAGAAGGTAAAAGGGTCATAGAAGTAATGAAAAAATATGGACTTTGCCAGGGAGAAAATGGACTTGAGGTATATGTTATGTGCGAAATCCCCAGCAATGTCATACTTGCAGACCAGTTTGCCGAGGTATTTGATGGATTCTCGATTGGTTCAAACGATTTGACTCAGCTTACCCTTGGACTGGACCGCGATTCAGAGTTGGTTTCGCATATATATGATGAAAGAAATGAGGCGGTAAAGAGATTGGTAAGACAGGTCATTCAAACAGCTAAAAAGGCGAAGAGGAAGATCGGAATCTGCGGCCAGGCGCCAAGCGACTTTCCTGATTTTGCAGAATTTCTTGTGGAGTGCGGCATAGATTCCATGAGCCTCACTCCTGATACTGCCTTAAAAACCAGGCTCATGGTCGCCAAAAAGGAAAAAGATCTTGGGATGATGCCATAAACAATACAAACGATATAAACAAAAAATACTAGCGACGACGTCTGTTCGTTTATTAATTGGCGGACTTTCTCGTAGTTCACCTACCTAAGAGATATTAAGCAAGGCAAGAGGGCGCAGCGGGCGATTTAAAACTCCATCACATCTTTTTGATTTGGTAGGGTATGATCTCAATAGATCCCTTGTCAGGATAGTAGAAAAAAGTCTTAATATATTTAATGTCGTATAAGATATATTATGTTAAATAAAATTTATAATAAAATCAGCATAGTATATTATTCATTTGTTATAAAGCTAAAGCTTATGAGTGTCTTACTGGACATGGTTGATCTGATTAGGTAATATTAAATAATATATTCAATTAATTATTAAAAATAATATTTCAATAAAATGAAAAATTTTATCACTTGGGGATTGGCTAGTTTAAGTATATTGGGTGCAGTTTTAAATATAAAAAAAAGGCGATCCGGTTTCGCCGTATATACCGCCGCAAATATAGGATGGGTATTTGTTGATCTATATTATGGGATATATGCACAGGCAGTACTCTTTCTTGTATTTACCGCTCTTTCAACATGGGGTTGGATAGAATGGGGAAATAAAAAGTGGCATAGAATATAGTGGGAAATTGATGGAAAGGACCTCCCTCTTCGAGACATTTGAGCACGGTGCCGACATTGGAATAAGAGGTATTGGGCCTACGCTAGAACAGGCTTTTGAAAATGGGGCAAAGGCCCTTTTTTCAATCATAGTAATTAATTTTAGTTCGATTAAACCAGTAAATATATATCAAATTTCATGTTTTTCTTTTGATCTTGAGCCGCTTTTCACCTCGTGGATTAATCAACTTTTAGCTGAGGCCGACATAAATCGGTGTATCTTTTCGGACTTTAAGATCAATCATCTCGACCTAGATAATTTCAGACTGTCTGCCCTCGCCTTTGGAGAATTTTTTGATACTAATAGGTTTGAAAGGGGTGTGGATGTCAAGGGGGCAACCTTTACTGAACTTAAAGTTTATAAGCGTGACGGGTTTTGGATAGCCCAGTGTGTGGTGGATGTATAAAGTTGTTGGAGGCCTATCGTGAATATCAATAGACTGAAGCGGTTGGATGAATGCCAGTGGGAGATACCTATCTTTGATGATATGCATGTACCGGCCATAATCTATGCTGACCGTGCCCTAATCGAAGAAATGGATGAGAAGGTGTATGACCAAATCGCCAATGTCGCCAGTCTCCCTGGCATTGTTAAGGCTGCGATAGCGATGCCTGATGCTCATTGGGGTTACGGTTTCCCGATAGGCGGTGTGGCTGCATTTGATCCTGATCAAGATGGGATCATCTCGGTAGGTGGCGTTGGTTATGATATATCCTGCGGTGTGCGAACTATGATCACTGGTCTTACACGGCAAGAGATTGCCCCTAAGATCAAGACCTTGGTAGATAAACTCTTTGAAACAGTGCCTTCCGGGGTTGGTTCGGAGGGAAAGATACGACTTTCTCCTGCTAAATTGGATGACGTACTTATCGGCGGTGCAAGGTGGGCGATAGAGCTGGGATATGGCGTGCCCGAAGATCTCGATTATATCGAGGAGCATGGGTGCATTACAGGGGCCGATCCATCGTGCGTGTCTGAAACCGCAAAAAAACGACAATACAGGCAGGTTGGAACCTTGGGTTCCGGCAATCATTATCTTGAGATTCAATATATAGAGGAGATATTTCATCAACCTTCAGCGGATGCTATGGGTCTTAAAAAGAACGATGTTGTGGTGGCTATCCACTGCGGTTCCAGGGCGCTCGGTCATCAAATCGGGACTGACTACATCCAAATACTCGGCCAGGCGTCTAGAAAATATAATATACCGATAAAAGAAAGGGAGCTTGTATGCGCGCCCATAAGATCTTCTGAGGGCGAGGCATATTACAAAGCAATGGCTTGCGGGGTGAATTGCGCCCTTGCCAATCGCCAGGTCATCGGCCATCTGGTACGCCAGGTCTTTAATGATATCTTTTCAGGGCCTGAGGTAAAGATTCTCTATGATGTCAGCCACAACACCTGCAAGATCGAAAATCATTATGTGGACGGGGAAATAAAGCGGCTATATGTGCATAGAAAGGGTGCGACAAGGGCATTTGGACCGGGGAGAACGGAGTTGCCCGAGAAATTTAGGGGGATCGGACAGCCTGTGTTTATTGGCGGGACGATGGGGACACATTCATATATATTGGTTGGCCAAGAAAAAGGCGAGGCCCTTGTTTGGGGCTCGGCATGCCATGGCGCTGGCCGTGCTATGAGTAGAAATGCCGCCTTAAAAAGGTGGAAAGGCAAAGATGTGATTCAACGTCTTGCGGACAAAGGCATAATAGTCCGTACAGCAAGCTATAGAGGTGCAGCGGAAGAGGCCCCTGACGCCTATAAAGACGTTTCGGCGGTTGTAGACGCCATAGACAGGGCTGGGCTTGCAAGGAAAGTTGCACGGGTGAAACCGATGGCGTGCATCAAGGGTTGAGCTCTTTCAGTTGGTTTATCAGGTAGTCATTGTCTTCCATTGATCTAAGGCTTATCCTTAGATATTCATCGGAGAGACCCATAAAATTACTGCAATCCCTTACGAGAATTTGTTTGTTTTTTAATGTCGCCGTAATAGTTGCGGCCATCCATGGTGGTGCAATCTTAAAGAGAATAAAATGGGTACTACCTTCCAGCGGTTTTAAAAACGGGATCTCCGCCTCTATTCTGGATAGAAACCGGCGTTTTTCAACCTTACAGTATTCGCGTACATCCTCTTCATAATGAAAAGACATCTTTACCAGATATTCTCCTGCTATTTGAGCAAGTCTGTTTACCGCCCATGGTTTTGACATGGAATCTAATTTTTTTATAAGATTTGAGGCCCCAAGCACATATCCAAGTCTCAAACCAGGGATTCCATATAGTTTTGAAAAAGAACGGAGAATAAGTAAGTTAGATGGTAGATTTAATGAAATAAGTGATGTTTCTTGATCCCTTCCTATAAATGGTGCATATGATTCGTCAATGACCCATAAAGTATCCTGGGCGATTTTTATTGCATCCATTAGAATATTTGTAGGAATGAAACGTCCAGTTGGGTTGTTGGGATTGCAGATAAAGACGATGTCGCCATATTTGGCCTTATTGGTGATGGAGTTCAGTATAGCGACGTTTGCGTTTTGGTCGCCATCTGGCCATGGCCCAAGGGTTTCTACTTCACAACCCGCCGCTCTTGCCGCATCAGCGTAGTCTGAATACGTAGGGAGCGGGATTAGCGCCCGCCGTGCCCCCGATACCCTTGGAAGACTGTATATCCACTCAGTGGTGCCGCTACCGATGAGGAAATTTTGGGATGGGAGGCCATAGCGTCTGGCAAGGGCCTCGCGTAAAGTAAAACTATCAACCTCCGGCAGCGCCCTTATCTCTTCAAGACCTGTAATCAGCCGTTGCTTCAGGCCGGCCGGTATGGGTAATGGGCTCACATTGCTGCTGAAGTCCTTGATATCTTTTGGTGATACACCAAGTGACCTTGCAAGCCCGTAGATATCACCTCCATGTCCGTAAAGCATTTGTCAATTTAAACCCTTATTAAACCTAAACTGTTTCTTAT
>NZ_JBMFRG010000058.1:0-12290 GCF_049968175.1 Dissulfurimicrobium sp. | reverse complement strand
CGACGACGGCCGGCAGTCTCACATCAATAACTGCCGTATAAACGTACCAATTGACCTGATTTAAGAAGGGATTACGACCGGGCATCCCCGGGGAGCCAAAGAATTATGGTGCTCTCGTACCAATTGACCTGATTTAAGAAGGGATTACGACCAAGGATGTTCGCCTTGCGCCCTTTTTTCGGGCCTGACGTGTACCAATTGACCTGATTTAAGAAGGGATTACGACCCTAAATGTCGCCTTTAATGACATAACTTTGTACCAATTGACCTGATTTAAGAAGGGATTAAGACGTTTGCAATATTGCAAAGGATACAAATCTAAACTTTTAGTGCTACACTTGACCTGATTCAGGAAGAAGAAAAAGAGGGAGGAGGTTACACTATGAAAAGAATCGTAGTTGTATTGGCGATGTTGTTGCTTGTTGCAGTTAACGCACAGGCCGTGGATTGGAGTGTAGTCAAGAGCGGCGCATACGGTCAACTTTCTTCATCTACTTGGCTTGCAACATACTATTATGCCATGGCAGGGGAAAAGCTAATCATTTGGTCTGACAAGACTGGATTGTGGTGTGAGGTTATGGGAGCAACTTATAGGCAAGCACTATATGGCTTGAAAGAAAATTCTGTATACACTACGCTTTATGACGACCTCTACATATTGGTTTGCATAGCGCCGTACTACAACCAAGGATATGGTTGGATAGCGGTCATAGCCTTACCTTAACAGGAAGTGTTCTGTTATTTTCCACAGAAACAGACACCATTTTCGTTCCAATTGACCTAATTTAAGAAAGTTGCTCGCCAATCGGACGTCGGCTGGAGTTATAATCCAGGCAGGGGGGCGTGGTTTCCGAACCTTGACAAGTACGACTATTCCGTAGCGAACAAATGGGTCGAAGGGGGCTCACGAGACCTGATTTCATGGCATTTTTCGGCGGTAAGATCAAGGGCAACTTTCCAGTGGCCGTGCTGGATAAGGAATATATGCAGGCACTAGGGGCCAAGAGTCAGACGGTCTATATGTCTGACGAAACGCTGGCAAAAACAGGGTTAAACATCCAGACATGGAGATGGGTGTCTATCAGCATCTCCCTGATATCATTGCAAGGGTGCAACTGATCGTCCAGGATGTGGAAAATACATTCGTCTTCTTAAAGATAGATAAAAAAACTTTATTATGAGGCAATAAAAACACGACAGGGACAGGCGAAACAAATCTTCTCACATCACTGCGGCCTGCAAGAAAAAGCGATGTTGAAATGATAAAAAAGAAGGGGAAGGTCTTAAAAGATGGATTATAAAATCATAAAGGCTCTGGGTGGGACTCCCACACCCCCACACGCGAACCGCTCTTGATAGAGCGTCCTATGGCCGGGAGATCCACCGTGTTTCCAAAGCCTTTATAATTTATATTGAGACATTATCGCAGGAGGTTGTCAATAGGTAATGATTGAAATCAAGATAGACGGAAGCCAACTAAAGCAACTGAACCGGACCATTGACAGGGTGGCCTATATGACCCCTGTCATGCGTAAAATCGCGGGCGCGATGCACGAGGCGGTCGAGGAGAACGAGCCTTACAAAATTAAACCGCCGCTACATCTTGTACTTAAAATCTTTTGGATCAAGCTCATTTAATATCTCATCCCAGCTCTTTTGGCCGGCAGATCTCTTCAGTGATCCTTGCCCATCAAATGACCTGACTTGTCTTATAACCGATTCGTTTACAAATATCTGAGCACCTGCCCTGAGTGCGATAGCCACCGCATCACTCGGTCTCGCATCCACCTTTGCCTCTTTTTCTCCATACTTAAGGGTGATAAGGGCAAAATATGTGTTGTCTTTTAGATCGGACACCTCGATTTTCAAGACCTCTGCCCCGATTGCATTAAGTAGATTTATAATAAGATCATGGGTCATCGGTCTTGAAAATTCTATCTTCTCCATCTCTGTCGCGATAGCCGTAGCCTCCAAAAGACCTATCCATATGGGAAGCATCCTGTCGCCGTCGACTTCTTTCAGTATCACAATGGGCGTATTTGTATCAGGATCTATAGTGATTGCATGCACATACATCTGTATATTTGCCATAAGCTGATATTTCCTTGTTTTTTTTATTTTTTAATTTATTATAGCGCAAAAATTCATAATCGTCCGCACCGATTTCAAACCTGGATTAAGAGAGATAGTCATCCTTGAAAGACACCTAAATAAAAATTGCCGGACCTTATGGCCTCCTTCATTAGCATCCTGGGTTATATACTAATTTTTTATACAGTTTTCCAGGACAATCCGGAGTTCCTGCCAGCTTTTATTATATCAGGAATCATATCCGTTCTCTACCTCTTTGGACTGAACGGCTGTCTGTATCGAGGTGCAGAGGCCATTTTCCTGATAGGTATCGCATTTTTCATCGCCTTTTCTGCGTTACTCATCTTTAAAGACAGAATAAAACATCTGGCCTCTTCCCCTGGCATCACCATATTCATACTCGCCTTTTTGTCGGGTTATCTGCTGCTCAAAGGCGCTCATTACAGGAATTGGGACGAATTTTCACACTGGGGCCTTGCAACAAAAGAGATGCTCATTACCAACTCCCTTGCAACCACCGCCGGAGCTGTCCAGTTTCTCGACTATCCCCCAGGCATCAATCTCTTTCACTACTTCTTTCTCTTAAACAACGCGATGGAAAGAGAAGCTGGCACCTATGTGGCCCATCTCATCCTGCTCCTCGCCCCTCTTGTCATTCTTTTATACCGCACCGGATGGCGCGATTGGCAAAAAATACTCCTTGTCATCCTAATTGTCCCATGCATCATCATAACTCTTGGAAACGGGTTCAGGTCGATCTATTCGGATCAACTCCTGAGTGTGTATTTTGCAGCCCTCATAATAGGTTATGCACACCTAGCAGACGGCCCCAAGAGGCGTATCCTGTTCCTTTCACCCATGCTGTTCTTGCTCCCCATGATCAAGAAGACGGGCTATCTCCTATCATGGTTTGCTATAGCTATATTCTTTGCTGATCAGGCATTGAATGCTTGGCGGCCCGACTGCGAAAAAAAAGGCTGCGTGCTGCGGCGCAGGATCGCCAGAGGCGTCAATGGCCTTTCAATTATCGCAATTCTTGCCATGATCCCATGGCTATTTGAATATACGTGGAATACAAGGATCAACTCCCTCCACCTGCCTGAGACCTTTTCAATTCCGTCTAACATCAAAGACATTGTTTCAGCCTTTACAAATGCGGCACCTCCATTCACCAAAAAAGTGATAGCCAACTTTAAGGCTAAAACCATCACATCCCTCATTGACCCGACAAATCTCCTCTTCGGGCACATCTTTTTCATCTCGACAATCTTTTGGTCACACAGCAAAGGGCTGACAGGCCTCACAAAAAGGATGCTCCTTGTCTATCTAATGCTCTTACTGTTTCTCGGCGTCTATACATTTGGACTTTTATGCATGTATCTCTTCAGCTTTACGCCCGATCTCGCTGCCACGCTTAGCTCCTACGACAGATACATGGATATCTTCTATGCAGCATTCTGTCTGAGCGGGTTCGGATTTTTCCTGATGATCGACTGGGGTGACCTGGGTCATAAGTGGTTTTGGGGCTGTTTCCTAGGTCTCGCAGCCCTTGCCGGTCTTTGCTATTGGTCATTCATGCAGAGACCCGCCCCGGACTACCAACAGGTCGCCCGTGAAAGAAAGGAACTATGTGCTATCGTAAATGCGGCAAAGAGCGTCATTAAGGGCAGAGACAAGGTATATCTCGTGATACAAAATGATGAGGGCTTTAAATTCCGCATACTGAAATACGAACTCTCCCCACAGATAACACAGACTTGGTGCTGGAGGCTGGGCGGCCCGAAACACAAATGGGATGTCTGCAACTGTGACGAGACGGTCGAGCAATGGTCCGACGTCTTAAAAAGATGGGACTATGTGCTTGTAGCGGACTCAGATCAGGAATTATGGAAAAGATATGGCAGGCTATTTTGCAAACACGGCGCCTTACTCTACAAAGTGACCAACAAAAACGGGACGCTTGTCAAACTGGTGCCCTTGGTCTTCATGAAAAAGGAAAAACATGATGGTAATTAGCCGCGCCACAGAAACTGCAGAAAGGGATATCGCCCCCACAAGACTGCCTGTAGTCGTTATCCCGGCATATCAGCCGCCAGGTAACCTGATCGGGATAGTGGCCGAACTGCTTCATGAACCCTACCCTCTTATAGTGATTGTAAACGACGGCTCATCCATTGACAGGAGTTGGATATTTGACGCCGTCTCCAGGATGGAACGAGTGGTTGTACTGAGCCATGCAGTTAATCTCGGCAAGGGTCAGGCGCTCAAAACGGCCTTTAATTACGTGCTCCTGAACGCACCTTCAACTATAGGGGTAGTAACGGTCGATGCAGACGGCCAACACCTTCCAAAAGACGTACTGCGTGTGGCCGAAGCGCTGGCCGAGACCCCGGAATCCCTGTGTCTTGGGACAAGAGAATTCGAAGGCGGCGTGCCACTCCGAAGCCGCATAGGAAACGCCGTCACAAGACAGGTATTCCGCTTCTTTGTCGGGCAGCCGCTTGCCGACACACAGACCGGACTCCGAGGAATACCGGCCAGATTTTTAAAAAAACTGCTTCGCGTCCAGGCGACCGGCTATGAATTCGAGCTCGAAATGCTCATTCTGGCATCAAGGACCGGGATGAATATACGCGAGATTAGCATAAGGACCATATATGAGAAGCATAACCCAACTTCCCATTTCAATCCGATCCTCGACTCCATGAAGATATATTTTGTCTTCATAAGATTTGTTTCGGCCTCGCTCGCCTCGTTTTTCATAGATACCACTGTGTTTTCCATATCCCTGTTCCTGACCGGCCAAATATTTCTCAGCATGGTCGTCGGACGGATCGTAAGCGGGACGTTCAATTTTTTGTCAGTGAAGGTGATGGTATTCCAATCGAGAGGGAATATCCTGCTTGAGACGGTCAAATACATATCGCTGGTCGTTGCGCTTATGCTCATCTCATACGGGCTGATTAAATCCCTCGTGGTATTCGGCGGTATAAACCCATATGCGGCTAAGATACTGGCAGAGACGACCCTATTTTTTGCAAGCTTTTCCATACAACGGAGCTTCATCTTCCAAAGTGATATGAATAGACCGTACTAGAGATGCTAGGGCGTTAAGATTCAACAAAAGTTTGCCTACGGCCGCAGGTCAGACCAGTTCGCCGCAGAGGCAGTGACAGAGTGCCTTTGTTATCCTAACGTTGACCAGCTGGCCGATAAGGCTCATCGGGCCAGGGAAATTAACTACATGATTGCCGGTGGTCCTGCCTGCAAGCCAGGCCTGATCGGTCTTGCTCTGCCCTTCTACAAGCACCTCCACCTCTCTTCCGCATAGCTGTTCATGACGCCCGAGACTGATCTCGTTTTGAAGTTCAAGGATCGCTTTCAGGCGCCCGGCCTTTACATCTTCAGGTACCTGATCTTCGAATTCAGCGGCCTTTGTGAAGGGCCTCGGCGAGTATTTGAACGCAAATATCTGCTCATAACCCACTTCCTTTAAGAGACTCATGGTCTCTTCAAAGTCCTCATCGGTTTCTCCGGGAAATCCTGCAATGATATCAGTGGTAAAGGTGATGGAAGGACACATATCCCTAAGCGTCTTTATCCTGTCCAAATAGTCTTCGCGCGTATAGCGTCGGTTCATACGCTTCAAGATCCTTGTCGAGCCAGATTGAACGGGCAGATGCAGGTGTTTGCAAAGATTAGGTATATCTCTAAAACACTCGGCCACATCATCGCCGAGGTCACGTGGATGGCTAGTGGTGAAGCGAAGCCTCAGGAGACCCGGTATCTTAGCGACCTGCTTGAGCAACCCGGCAAATCCCAGACCCCCGTTCTTTTTTCCATAGGAATTAACGTTTTGACCGAGGAGTATAATCTCTTTTACGCCTTGTTCCACCAAGGCCTTTGCCTCGGTAAAGATGTCGCCGACAGGCCTGCTTACCTCCCGCCCCCTCACATACGGAACGATGCAGTAGGTACAGAAGTTGTCACAACCCTGCATTATTGTTACAAATGCACGCACCGCACCCTCGCCGAGGACAGGTACCCCTGTAAACGGAATAGCAAAGTCCCCGCTCAATTCTGTAGCGCAGACAGGTCCAACTCCTGCCTTAACAGCGCCTATCATCTCAGGAAGCCTGTAAAGACCCTGGGGTCCGAACACAAGATCAATATGCGGCAATGACTTTAAGAGCCTCTCCCCCTCCTGCTGGGCGACACAACCCCCGACACCTATAATAAGCTCTGGGTTCTTTAACTTAAATTCCTTGAATCTCCCAACGAGACTGTAGAGCTTATGCTCGGCCTTCTCGCGGATGGAGCAGGTATTCACCAATATGAGGTCGGCATTGCGCGGGTCTTTGGTGATGGAATATTCACTTCCGAGCACCTGGATCATCTTGATGGAGTCATATTCATTCATTTGACAGCCGAATGTGGCTATATAAAGCCTTTTCCGGCGGATATCAGTCTTTGCAATCATGGCTTTCATAGCTGTTTTGCTGAATGGAACCGACAGCAAACGGTCTTAACCTCCAGCTTAAAGACATCAATATCTCAAAAAGATCTTCTTTTGCGCCTTCAATTGCAATTATACGGACAACCCCGGCCGCCTTATCGACGGTGCTCACCATGAATGAGTTGTCGTAACCTTCCAATATGAAACGCAAAAGATATACCATCGATGGCTCTATGCGCAAGATGAATTCATTTAATCCATCCATACAACCGCACCGCTGATATCAACATATCCAAGGCCCGACAACGATTTTATCGGATTCATTATTTGGTGTTGAGTGCCTCTTTGATCTTGGAGAGCAGTTCTGAAGACTTAAAAGGTTTTTGAAGAAACCCCATGACCTTCTTACCGGCAAACCTGCTTATCACGTCCCTTTCGCTATATCCACTGGAGAGGACCACCTTGACATCAGGCGATATACGCCGCATCTCCCTGTAGACCTCATCGCCGGAAAGATGCGGCATGATAAGATCAAGGATCACCACGTCGATCCGATCGTGGTATTTTTTAAACTTTTCAACCGCATCCATCCCATCCTTTGCAGTAATGACCTTGAAACCAAACTCCTCGAGCACCATTCTTGCTATGGTTCTGACACTCTCTTCGTCATCCGCCACCATAACTGTGATATTGTTGCCGACGGCCTCAAGCGAATCGGCCGGTTTTATCTCCCTCTTATCATAAAAGGCGCCCTGCGCACAGGGGAACAGGGCCTTGAACGTACTTCCTTTGCCCAGTTCGCTGTAAACCTTTATGGCACCCCTGTGGGCTCGAATGATTCCGAGGCTTGCCGCAAGACCGAGACCTCTGCCCTGAAACTTTGTGGTGAAGAAAGGGTCAAATATCTTCTTTACAGTCTCACTGTCCATGCCACAGCCAGTATCAGAGACTTCTATATAAGTATAATAGCCCTCTTTCAAGTCGTCATCCAGATAGGTCTCGGAAAGATAGGCCCTATCCGCGTGCATAACCCCGGTGGAGACGCTGATAAGCCCGCCCCTTTCGCCTATGGCCTCGGATGCATTTATGAGCAGGTTCATGAGCACCTGACGCACCTGTGTCGGATCGACATTCACGGGCGGTATATCGTAATTCAGATCTAATTTCAAGACAACCTTCCTTGAAACCATAGACTGTAAGAGGTGGGCGGTCTCTTCGATGAGCTTGGCGAGATTCACCGTCTCCAACTGGAAAACGCCCCTTCCGGCGTAGGAGAGCATCTGGCTGCTGAGCTCCGCCCCCTTCTGCGCCGCTTCTATAATGTTCTGGATCGCCGGCCTGGCTGGCGACTCCTTGGTGAGCTTCAAAAGGGCTATCTCGGCATACCCCAGTACACCCATAAGGAGATTGTTGAAATCATGTGCAACACCGCCGGCCAATATCCCTAAACTCTCTATCTTTTGGGCCTGCCTAAGCTTGACGTCAAGCCTCTTTCGCCGCTCCTCCTCTTTCTTTTTAACGGTTATGTCCCTGATGATACCGAGAAAAAATGGCTTGCCGCCTATCTTGACGGACGAAAAAGAGACCTCTACGAATATCCTCTCACCGTCTTTCTTTTTTGCAGCAAACTCTACGAGTTTGTTTTCGAACTTGCTTATGCCGGTCTCTTTGAATCTCTTATGCGCCTGGATATATGCCGGGATCTGTTCATCAGGAAGAAGCATGGTATGGAGGTCCCTGCCGACGGCCTCTGCCGATGAGTACCCAAAGACCTTCTGCGCAGTACTGTTCCAATAAGCCACTTTGCCGTCCATGTCCATAAGGACTATGGCGTCGGATGCCATGCAACTTATGGCCCTGAATTTCTCCTCGCTCCTTGCAAGTTCAGTCTCTATCTCCTTTTGAACCGAGATGTCTTCAAGCGCCCATACGATCTCATCTGGCCCAACGGACTGTCCTGCAAGGCGGCACCAGAAGAGTCGACCCGACTTGTGGCGCATGAATTGTTCAATACTGACATGACCTTCCTGCCTGACCCGCGGATATACAGCCTCTCCGAAACGTCTGAAGTCATCACTGGATGGAAAAAAAATCTCTGTCTCCCTACCGGATATCTCACTCAAGTTATAACCAAAAAGGTCTCCGAAGTACCTGTTTGCGGACACGACCTTCCTATCTTTTACAAGGACAATCCCGACGGCCGCGTTTTCAAGCATTATCTCACGGAGATCGCGACCATCCGTCTTGGAGTCATCAAAACACCCTCTATAGCAATCAAAATATATATGAAGTCCGCCCTGCGGCAGCCCATCTCCGTTGTGCAACGAGGAGATGATTACATTGGCCTTTCGAGAAAGGCATCGGTCTGATTTTGCAACTGCAACAGCCCGTCCCCCAAGGATAAATTTCCTATGTGGACATCCACCGTCCGGTTTGCCCTTGCCGCATATCTCAAAACACGGCCGGCCCAGGACATGCTCCGGTATGATATTGGCAGCCTCCAGCAAGGCCCGGTTGACCCATATAACCTTGTAGTCAAGGCCGAGAAAAGCGGCAGGATAAGCCACCAAATCAAGGATACGGAACCCTTCGAGATATCCAGCATCCATACCCATCCCCCAAATATAGTTCGGCCATAGCCAAATCAAAATGCTGTAAAAGATGTAAATTATAATTATAAACAAATTTATATACAATTAGATGGATCAAATTACAATATTCAAATATTACAATCAAATTATTCAAAATACCCTACTCGGCCCCTCAAAAAAGAAAAGGCAGCGGGATTTTTGGTCAAAATAGCAGATAGACGGACCCGCTGAATCATGGATGGAAATTGACAGCTGTTGATTCTCTTATTAGGTTTCAGGCCATGAAATCCATAATACTTGGCAAATCCTGGCAGTTCGATACAGTTGACCAGACCGTTGTCGATGACATAGTTCGAAAGATCGGCATCCCGCATATCATCGCCAGGCTCTTGTGCCGGCGCGGCATTGATTCGCCAGATGTCGCCGAACGACATCTGAACCCAGCCCTTGCCTCACTCAGCGACCCATGGAGGATGGCCGACATGGATAAGGCGGTGGATAGACTCGTAAAGGCGGTTGCGACACACGAGCGGATCGCGGTATTCGGCGACTATGATGCAGACGGTGTCACAGCATCGGTATTGATGTCTCAGTTCCTCTCAGGACTTGGGCTGAATGTCACGGTCCATATACCAGACAGGGTGCGCGAGGGCTATGGTCTAAACATAGAAAGCATAAAAATTTTCAAATCAAAAGGCATAAGTCTTGTCGTCACCGTTGACTGCGGCATAAGCAACCATCAAGAGATAGCGTTTGCAGCCGATCTCGGGATAGACGTCATCATAACCGATCACCATGAACCACCGTCTCACCTGCCGCCTGCATTGGCGATCCTTAACCCTAAACGCCGTGACTGTCGATTTCCCTTTAAAGAGATTGCGGGCGTAGGTGTCGCATTCAACCTGGTGCGGGCCTTAAGAAGCAGGCTGCACGGCCTTGGGCGTTGGAGAAACGGGGATGTCCCGAATCTCAAAAACTGCCTAGATCTGGTAGCGATAGGCACGGTTGCAGACATGGCGCCGCTGCTTGGAGATAACAGGATCATGGTAAAGGCCGGCCTAGAGGTGATAAATACAAAGGCAAGACCAGGCTTAAAGGCCCTCCTACAGGTCAGCGGTGTATATGACGCGGTCGGTACAAAAGACATATCTTTCCGTCTGTCGCCGCGCATAAATGCAGCAGGCCGTATGTTTCATGCCGACGAGGCGTTCAAACTCCTTGTAACGGACGACGACCAGTTCGCAATGAAACAGGCCGAAAGGCTGAATTCTATAAACCAGCAAAGGCAGGCCGAGGAGGCGGCGATACTCAAGGAGGCGCAAGACATCATAAAAGGGCTCGGCGAACGGCCTGGATATGTTGTTTATTCAAACAACTGGAATAAGGGTGTAGTCGGCATAGTGGCGTCTAAATTGATGGAACAGCTTTCAAGGCCCGTGATCCTCCTGGCCGTTGAAGATGGCGCAGCCTATGGGTCAGGACGAAGTCCAGATGGAGTGAATCTATATGAGATACTTTCTGAATGCGCCGAGCACCTTGCCGCCTTCGGTGGACACAAGGCCGCTGCAGGACTTCATCTTGACATAGACAACCTTGGGCCCTTCACAAAGGCCTTTGAGACCTCAATCGCCGCGAAGATCTCGGATATCGACCTTACCCCGAGGCTGAAACTTGACTGCCCTGTCTCCATGCAAGAGCTCATCTCGCCTGAATTCCAATACTTCTTTGAGATGCTGGAGCCATTCGGTCCAGGCTACCCGGCCCCTGTAATTGCCCTGCGAGATTTCTTGATCCTCTCATCAAAGGTTGTAGGAAACAACCATCTCAAACTGACGCTGAAACCAAAGCCCTCGCCCGATTCTCAAAACGGCATCAAAATGGAGCTGATCGGATGGGGGCACGGCGACAAGACCGATCTTCAATGGGAAGGGCTTGAGCTTGCCTGTACGCCTTATATCTCCGTATGGCAGGAAAGGAAACGCCTGGAACTCAGGCTAGAAGACGCAAGAAATGCGGCTTGACTCCCTTATTATATACGGCTTCAAGTCCTTTCCGGAAAGGACAAGGCTCACATTTTCCAAAGGAATAAGTGCGATAGTCGGTCCGAACGGCTGTGGCAAGTCAAATATAGTCGATGCAATAAGGTGGGTCATGGGGGAACAGAGCCCAAGCATATTAAGGGCCAAGTCCATGGAGAACCTCATCTGCAGCGGTCACGCCGGCAAAATCTCAAATTTCGCTGAAGTTATGCTTATAATTGGAGATGCAACTGCAATAAGTCTGCCATGGCTTAATGGCGCCCCTGATATCGAGATCTCCAGAAGACTTAGCCGTTCGGGTGAAAGCGAATACCGTATAAACGGTAAGGGCGTAAGGCTCAAGGACATCCAATATCTATTCATGGATACAGGGGCCGGTGCCAGGGCATATGCCATAGTGGATCAGGGCAAGGTTGGGACCTTTGTTGATATGGACGCCGAAGAAAGGCGCTGTCTCATCGAAGAGGCGGCAGGGGTTGCAAAATACAAGGCAAGGCGGCTCGAAGCCGAGGCGAAACTTGCTCAGACGAAACAGAATCTCGAAAGGCTTGAAGATCTGATAATAGAGACGGAAAAACAGATAAAATCCCTTGAAAGACAAGCTAAAAAGACCGAGAGATACCTGACCCTGAGAAAGTCGCAGGAGATGCTTGAAAAGGCGCTCCTGGCCGATGAATGGATTGATAAATCAGATGCATTAAATATCGCCTCTAGATCAAGAGAAGACCTTGTTGGAAGATTAGCCGTCCTCAAGTCCGTTGAATCGGGGCTGGCCGCCCAAAAAGAGACCAAGGAGACCGAACTCCTTGAACTTGAAAAGGCCATCAGGGAAATCGAGGAAGACATCTTTGCCGAAGAAGAGAGGCTCAAGGGCATGAAAGAGGTCCTGTCGTCCCAGGAGAAAAATCTCATCTCGGAAGAAAATAGGCTCAAAGAAGCCCAAACCGCCATCTCAGGACTTTCATCCAGACGAGAAGGCATTATGCGTCGTATAGGCGAGATCAAAAGGGATATAGAAGGACTGGAGGAACAAAACAAAGGGCTTTTGTCAGACCTGAGGATCCAGGAAGACGGTATCAATGAAGCTGTCGAGGCGAGAAACAGGGTTAAGAG
>NZ_JBMFRG010000057.1:0-12370 GCF_049968175.1 Dissulfurimicrobium sp. | reverse complement strand
TTGTAAAACAGGCCACGGCCAGCCCACCTATAACGGCAAGGGAGATAACGGCCAGCATAACTAATAGAAAGTCTGTCTTTTCAAGGGTTCTGCCCTGGAACGCCCCGTTGTAGATAAAAAATTCGCTCACAAAGCCGTTTAATGGCGGAAGCCCGCAGATGGCGACAGAGCCGGCAAGAAAGGTAAGACCCGTAATCTTCATCCGCTTCATAAGCCCGCCCAGTCTGTCGATCGCAAGCGTGCCCGTACCGTGGAATACGCTTCCTGCGCCCATGAAGAGCAGGGCCTTGAAAATGGCGTGGTTTAACACATGCATGAGACCGCCTGTAAAGCCCAGAAAGGCCATGGCCGGATTGCCGACCGACACCCCTGTCATGCCAAGACCAAGGCCTATCAGGATGATGCCGATATTTTCAATGCTGTGATATGCCAGTAGCCGCTTGAGGTTATGCTGTCCCATTGCATAGACTACGCCCAGCACCCCTGAGACGATCCCGAAGATGAGGATGCCCCTTCCGAATATGACCGAATCCGGGCTTAGTGCGAGGTACAGCCTCAGGATGCCGTAGATACCCATCTTGATCATCACGCCTGACATGAGGGCCGAGACATGGCTCGGCGCTGCCGGGTGGGCATGGGGAAGCCAGATGTGAAGCGGAAAGACGCCGGCCTTTGAGCCAAATCCTATAAATGCCAGGAAAAAGACCAGGAGTTTTATATCAGGTAAAAGGGATGCCGCGGATGTGAGGTTGAATGAGCCGGTTACGGCGTAGATGACGCCAAAGGCGGCGAATATAAAGAGCGCCCCTGCCTCGGTGAAGATAAAGTAGATATAGGCCGCATGCCTGGTCTCTTTCTGTTCATAGTCGTAGACTACGAGAAAGCAGGATGAGATGGACATGAATTCCCAGGCAAGCAGAAATGTGACCATGTCATCCGCCATGACAACAAAGGCCATGGCCGCGATAAGGAGGCTGAAAAAGAGATAGTGGGCCGCAGTTCTCAGGCCCTTTGTCTGATCGCTCAGATAGTGAAAGCTGTACAGGGCTGAAAGAGACCCTATCAGAAAGATGGGGATGAGAAAGAAGGCGGTTAGCGTATCTACGTGGAGCGAGAGCGGCAGGATATGGAGCCATGTCCAGGCTGCAGCCGCAGGTCTTGCCGTATAAAGGCTGTTTATGGCCCCGGACAGGCCTATCATACACCCCAGGGAGATGCCGCCTGCGGCTAAGGCCTTTAAAAGGGTGAACCTTTTATAAAAGAAAAGGGGCAGGACGCCAGAGGCCAGGATTGTGATCAGGGATAAAAAAAGCGGCTTCATGGCCTTTTGGAGAATATCTCCCCCTCCTTTTTCTGGATAAAGGACAACAGCTCTTTCCTTGTCATATGCAGTTTGATTCCCTCTATAAACTCGTTATCCATTGAGAGGCGGCGAAGTTTCATGTCTATAATGGCCTGTTCAGCCCTGTTGGCTGGCAGCGTAAGAAATATTATGCTTGTCTTTATATCGTCCATTGCCTTGAAGTCTGTCTCTTCTTCAAGAAATGCGACAATGAGCATTGTTCTTTCAAAAAAGACAGGGCGCTCAACGCTTGGCGTCATGAATGCGATTCCTTTCAATGAAGACGAGACCAGGGATTCGTTGGCAAAGATAGAGATCTTAATGGCCTTTTTATCAAAGGAGGCCGAATAAGGGATGGCGGAAAGGAGTTCATCTATAGCCTCGTCGCGGTTGCCTCCTTGGACACGATAGATGACGGTCCCATTTTCAATGGCCTTATGGACTGTGATGTCTGAATTTATCCTCCTGTTTCCCGTCTCGGTGTTGGTTTGGGCGTTTATCCAGTCCTCCATAGCATCCGCCCTGAAACGCCACTGTCCGCCAATCTTGACCGCGAACGGGAGCTGATTTTCATTGAGCATGCGATAGATCGTTTTATCAGAAACACCCAATTTTAAAGCAACATCCTTGATCGCAAGGAAGGTTTTGTCCATATCTGTCCAATCATGTCTAGAAATGTCTCGAGCAGTAAGGATATATATGCCGTTTTTGTCTGATGTCAATAGGAATTTTATCAAAATCAAAAAAATACAGTTGGGCAGCTTGTTAAGGCAGTTATTATTTTCTATAATGTTTAATTAGGCTTTGTATAATTTTCATTATCATTCATGCTGGCCGGGCGGCATCTCGACAAGGAGTCAGGGTGCGGCTTGAGTCCGACCTGTATGCATGTGTTATCAACTGTTTATGAAGAAAGAGAAGGTATCGATCTCACTGGGTCAGTTGTGCATGGAGTACTGAATATTAGGTAGCTGTCTTATGGTCAGATCAAAGGAGTCTCTGGATGGAATGTAAAATTAACAAGATCCTTGTGGCGAACCGCGGGGTGCCGGCGGTTCGCATCATGCATACGTGCCGCGACAGGAAGATATCTACGGTCGCAGTTTATAGTACCCCGGATCGGCTCGCACACCATGTAAGGGTGGCCGATTCGGCGATCCATATAGGCGAGGCGCCTCCAGCCGAGTCATATCTCAATATGCAAAAGATGATAGACGCCGCACTTATGACAGGAGCTGACGCCATACATCCCGGCTGGGGTTTCCTTGCAGAAAACAGCACCTTTGCACAGATGGTGATAGACGCAGGGCTCATCTGGATTGGGCCGCCGCCGAAGGTCATAAAGGCCATGGGAGACAAGATGGAGGCCAAGAAATTCGCCGTCAGGGCGAACGTCCCGACTATTCCAGGTGTCAGCGATGTTGCCGATATAGGCCAGATCAAGAAATGGCTAAAAGAAGAAGACGTCTCATATCCTATCATGATAAAGGCGGCATTGGGCGGCGGCGGCAAAGGTATGGTAAAGGTCGAATCCGAGGACTATCTTGGCCCCGCACTTGAGCAGGCGAGGTCAGAGGCCAGGAAGGCCTTTGGCGATGACAAGCTTTTGGTTGAGAAATATATCGAGCGCGGACGTCACATAGAGGTACAGATAGTTGCAGACGAATATGGCAATGTCTTCCATCTCTATGAAAGGGAATGCACACTCCAGAGGCGGAACCAGAAGATCATAGAAGAGGCCCCTTCTCCATCCATAGACCACGACATAAGAAACGAGATGTGTTTTACGGCGGTAAGACTCATGCGCGAAATTGGGTACAGGAGTGCGGGTACGGTGGAGTTCATCTTTGATTCCGCTACAAAGCGTTTTTATTTCCTGGAGGTCAACACCCGCCTTCAGGTGGAGCACGGCATAACCGAACTCATAACAGGTCTTGATATAGTGGACCTCATGATAGACGTGGCGGAAGGGAAACGTTTTGTCTTCAAGCAGGCTGATATACATCCGAACAGATGGGCCCTTGAGGTGAGGATCAATGCTGAGGATCCAAAGAATTTCAGTCCTTCATTTGGTAAGATCACCCGCATGGAGGTCCCGCAGGGGCCAGGCGTCAGGATCTCTCAGGGGGCCTATGAAGGTGCGGATATCCCTGCCTATTATGACTCGCTCATCATGCTTATCATGACCGCTGGTCCTGACAGGGAAGATGCCGTCAGGGTCATGGACAGGGTCTTGAGTCGGAATTTCAGGGTCGAGGGGATCAAGACCCTGGCCCCCCTACTCCTCAGCATAATAAGACATGAGTCATTCAGGCGCGGCGAATTCTCGACGCGGTTTATAGAGGAGCACATGGATGAGCTCGTCTCCACATTTAAAGAGAAAGATATGGAAGATGAGGTGTTGAAGATCGCAAGTTTTGTTGCAAGGATCTCGGCCCTTGGACCGCAGGAGTGGATGTGACATGAGTGCAGAAAATCGATTTGTCAGACCGGGCATGAAGCCCTCAGAGATTGTAAGGCGGGTTAGGGAGCTGGATGGTGTGGCTTTGACCTCTACAGGGATGAGGGATGCCGGTCAGTCGGATTATAAGAACCGCCATCGCATATATGACCTCATAACCCTTGCCCCTTTTTACGAGAAGATGAATCTCTTCAGCGCCGAGTGTCATGGTGGGGCAAGGTGGCATGTGGGTATAATGAATCGGAAGGAGAGCCCGTTTGAAGAGATCAGGCTCTTGAGGGAAAGGATGCCGAGCATCCTTCTCCAAACCCTCATCAGGGAGACCAACCTCTGGGGTTACAGGCCTTATCCGAAAAATGTCATAGAGTACGTCGTGGCAAATGTTGATATAGACATATGGCGGTGCTTCTCTTTTTTAAACGATATAAGGAATATGAGGGCGGTCGCGGAAGTGGTCATGAAGAGGGGGCGGCTTTTTCAGCCAGCCATCTCCTTTACACAGGCCGATTGGACCACCAATGAATACTATCTTAAGCTGGTTGACGAGATCGTTGACCTGTGCGGCGGTGTTGACGAGATTATCCTGTGCATAAAAGATATGGCGGGTGTTGGGAGCCCTGAGCGTATCTCAAGCCTTGTCGACGCGATCAAACAGGTCTATCCTGAACTCGTGGTCCAATATCACCGCCATGCGACAGACGGCCTTGCGGTGCCTGCACTCCTGGCTGCGGCCAAGGCAGGGGCCAAGATAATAGACGTCGAGGAAGATGCCCTTACTCGTTTTTATGGTCAGGCGCCCATGCTTACCGTCCAGGCGTATCTTGAGGAATCCGGGATAAAGGTCATTCTCAATAGAGAAGAGGCCGAGAAGGCCTCACAAAAGGTGAGGGACTGGATCAAGCAATACGAGTGGGCTGAATCGCCGTTCAAGGGCTTTGACCATACAGTGACTCAGCACAAGATGCCCGGAGGCGCATTCCCAAGCTCATTCGAACAGGCCGAAAAGGGCGGTTTTCTGCACCTTATGCCTGCGATCCTTCGTGTCATGTCTCTTTACAATCGCATCGTCAGATACTTTGATGTTACACCTGGTTCGCAGATCACATGGGTGACCTGCAGTGGTATGGTGAATAAATATGTGAAGGCCAAAGGGGATGCAGGGGTCAAGGAGCTGATCGGTCTCCTTACAAAATTTGTAGAAGAAAAGGATCAGAATTTTGATGCGATGCCCCAAGATGAACAAAATGAGCTGCTAAGCCTATTTCGGACTGCGCCTGGTGATTTTAAGAATCTCATCCTTGGACATTACGGCAGACTCCCCATGGGTTGGCCTGCGGAGTGGGTCTATAGGAGTGCATTCGGCGACGAGTGGCAGGAAAAGATAAAGGAGAGAAAGGAGCTTTCTCCGCTTGAAGCCATCCCCAATGACGACCTCGGACAGATTCGCGATGATCTGCGCGGGCATTTGATGCGCGAACCAAGCGAGGAGGAGTTTATCCTATATCTTATGCATCCGAAAGACGCCCTTGCATTTATAGAATTTAAGGATGTATATGGAGAGGCCCCTATGGTGCTTCCTACGAATGTCTGGAGAGAGGGGCTCAAGAATCCTGGTGATAAGGTGGAGTTTGAATTCTGGGGCAAACCTTATTGCATCGAGCTTGTATCTCTTGGCAAGGAACATGAAGGCGTTGTTCATGTGGTCATGCGTGTGAACAACAAGACCAGGGTCTATACCGTTGAGACGCCAAGGGCGAAAAAGGTCGAGGTTCGCATGGCCAAGGGGCCGCTTCAGATAGGCGCACCAATAAACGGTAGCGTATGGAGGATAGGAAATCCTGTTAGGGGCACATTGAGGCCGGGAGATATGGTTCATAAGGGCGAGGAGATCGCCAACATTGAGGCCATGAAGATGGAAAATGCGGTCATTGCGCCGTTTGATGCACAACTGAAGGAGATATGTGTAAAACTCAATGAATCTGTGCAGGAAGGCCAGCTGCTTTTTGAGTTAAAAAAGCTTTAAATATAATATAATTTTTGGGCGTATTATAAAAAATGAAGCCCTTCAAAGGGGTAAAGTATTTTTACATTTCGACCTATTCGACGACTTAAGGGATAAATATAAATGAAAGAAGGCCTATTGTTCGGGATGGTGCGTAAGGCCCTGCAAGGGGCTCTAATTATCAAAAAAGGAGGATCTTGAAATGCGTTTAATTCTACTGGGAGGGCCGGGTGCCGGAAAGGGTACGCAGGCCAATTTGATCAAGGAGAAGTTTGGCATTCCTCAGATATCAACAGGCGATATGTTGAGGGCTGCAGTAAAGGCTGGTACGCCGCTGGGGCTCGAGGCCAAGAAGTACATGGACGCAGGTGGTCTCGTGCCGGATGACGTAATAATCGGGCTTGTAAAGGATCGGATCAAGCAGCCCGATTGCCAGAAGGGGTTTTTGTTTGACGGCTTCCCAAGGACGATTCCTCAGGCCGAGGCCATGAAGAAGGCGGGTGTGAAGATAGATTATGTCGTGGAGATTGACGTCCCTGATGAGGAGATTATCAAGCGCATGAGTGGCAGGAGGGTACATCTGGCGTCCGGCAGGACTTACCACATTGTATTTAATCCCCCGAAGGTTGAGGGTAAGGATGATGTAACCGGTGAGCCGCTGATCCAGAGAGAGGACGACAAAGAAGAGACCGTCAAGAAACGCCTTGAGGTCTATCATGCGCAGACTGAGCCCCTTATAAAATTTTATATGGATTGGGAGAAATCCGGCGACACGAATGCCCCGAAATTTGTAAAGATAAACGGAGTAGGATCTGTAAACTCAATTACACAACAGATATTCAAGGCATTGGGTGCAAATTGATTGTCTCGGTTTATTGGAGCACGGGTTGCCTAGCGGCCTGTGCTCCTTTCGGCAAGTGGCATCTTAATTTTTTTATGTCCCTGTCTTTAGTTCCAGGTGAGAAGCCCCATCTCGAACTTATGCCCGAGCTCTTTTCTGTACGGATAGCACCGTACGGAGAAGCCTATTTGCCCGCTTGAAAGGCACAGAAGGTTCCCTTTAAATATATGGGCGCTTCCTTCATTTTCGCCGGAAGGAAGGAGCGGGAGTGGAGAGCCTAGCGATATCTCACCTTTTTCATCGAGCCTTCCTAGGTAGGCCTCTGCCCTGATCTCGTTCGGATCCAGGCCTGCAAGATCTATTATAGCGCTGATGGGCAGCCGGTCTCCGACCTTTATAGAATCGTTAAGCGGTACGCGGATTTCAAGTATCCTGACATTCGGCCAGGTTTTGATTATATTTTGTTTCCAAAGGGTAAGGGATTTAAGTTCATTCCAGTTGTTTTCTTTGAGTATCCGCCACTTGTTTGTGTTTGGTAGGTAGAATTGTTTGGCATAATCTTCAACCATGCGGTTTGTATTGAAAAATGGACAGATGGTCTTGATGGAATTTTTGATGATTTCAATCCATTCATCCGGAATGCCATGGACGTTCCTCTTGTAGAATAGTGGGACGACGGAGTTTTCGAGCAACTCATATAGGAGCCTGCTTTCGACCTCGTCCTGATATTCATGATCCTGGTATTCCTCGCCTGAGCCTATGGCCCACCCGTTTCCGTCTTTGTATCCCTCGACCCACCAGCCGTCAAGGATGCTCAGATTTATGCCGCCGTTGGCCGTTACCTTCATACCGCTCGTGCCGCTTGCCTCATTGGGCCTTCTTGGGGTGTTGAGCCAAACGTCCACACCTTGGACCAGGTGCCTTGCCACCTCAATGTCGTAGTTTTCAATGAAGACTATATGATTCCTGAATTCAGGCAGACTTGCCGTCTGTACCACCTGGTGGATGAGTTCCTTGCCTAATTTATCCTGTGGATGTGCCTTTCCGCTGAAGATGATCTGAACGGGACGCTCAGGGTCTGTAAGGATCTTCTTGAGTCGTTCAAGGTCCTTGAAGAGGAGTGCAGCGCGCTTGTATGTAGCGAAACGCCTTGCAAAGCCTATGGTCAGGGCCTCCGGATCCAGCACCTCTTCAGCCTTTTCGATCTGATATGAAGAAAGTCCTTTTGCCTGGAGTTGTTTTTTAAGCCTGGTCCTTGCAAATGAAATGAGCGTTTCGATCATCCTTTCTCTAGAGCGCCATATTTCAAAGGCCGGTATCTGTTCCACCCGTTTCCAGATGGCGTGATCCGTCGGTTCGTCGATCCATCTTGTCCCCAGGTAGCGTTGATACAGACGGGCCATTTCGCTTGACATCCATCCAAGGGTGTGGATACCGTTTGTGATATGGGTGATCGGAACCTCATGTTGTGGTATCTGCGGCCATATATTGGCCCACATCTTTCTGGAGACTTCACTATGGAGCTTGCTTACCCCATTGGTCTTAGAGGCCATTTTTATGGCAAGGACGGCCATCGAGAAGGCCTCAGTCGGGTCACTCGGGTTGATCCTGCCGAGGCCAAGGAATTCTTCCATGTCGATCCCAAGCCCTTCAACTGTTTTTGTAAAATAGCGGCGTATCATCTCAGGAGGAAACCTGTCTATGCCCGCTTGAACAGGTGTATGCGTCGTAAAGATGCTGGTGGAGCGGACCGCCTCTACTGCCTCAGTGTAAGAAAGTCCGTCGTTTTGCATGAGTTGGATTAGGCGTTCTATGGCCATGAACGCCGAATGCCCTTCGTTCATATGACATACAGTCGGGGTGAGGCCCAAAGCCATCAGCAGCTTTATCCCGCCCATCCCCAAGATTATCTCCTGCTGGATGCGTGTCTCCAGACCACCGCCGTAGAGGTATGAGGTGATCTGCCTATCGGCCTGTGAATTTGACAGTACATCCGTATCAAGCATATATATCTCAACACGCCCTACCGCTATAGACCATGCCCGTGCATACACAACCCTGCCGTCCATTTCTACCTGTACCGTGACCGGCTCCCCGTCCGACCCCTTTAGCGGTTTCAGGGGCATGTTGTAAAAATCGTTTGACGGATAAGTCTCGAGCTGCCATCCATCTGTGTTTAAATATTGCTGAAAATATCCATGCTTATAGAGAAGCCCTATACCTACCAGCGGCAGGCCGAGGTCGCTTGCTGATTTCATGAAGTCGCCAGCCAGTATCCCAAGACCTCCCGAATAGAGCGGTAGGCATTCGTGAAGCCCGAATTCTGCTGAAAAATAGGCTATGAGCCCCTCCGACTGCTTGCCTTCAGCTAGTTGTTTCTTATGCCACGTCTTGCTCTTCAGATAACGTTCAAGTTCGCTGTATATCTCGTCAAGTCGAGCCAGGAATATTTCGTCGCGTTCAAGCTCCTCAAGCCTAGGCTGCTCAATCATGCCGAGCATTGCCACGGGGTTGTGGCCGCTCCGCTCCCATACATCCCTATCCATGTCTTGGAAGAGATATATAGCCTCAGGGGTCCATGTCCACCACAGGTTGTTGGCTATGGCAAGGAGCGGTTTAAGGCGCTCCGGGAGATTCGGGGAGATGTTTATGGTCCGCACAGTGGGCATCGGCTCTGCTCCAAATAATGTCTCGTTTTGAAAAATATATTAGGCAACGACAATGCCGCCGTCTTTTAACTCAATAGTCAGTATGTCCCCCTTCTTGGTCTTGCCAGAGAGAATGGCGTCTGCGATCTGATCTTTTATTGTCTGTTGTATAAGGCGACCAAGGGGTCTTGCGCCGTATTTGGGATCATAGCCATGCTTTGCAAGCCATGAACGGGCCTCATTACATACCTTGAGGCCTATTTTTTTGGCTGCAAGTTGGGCTTCCACCTCCTTTAACATCTTGTCCACAACACGTATCATAACATCAGGGGTGAGTGGATTGAATTGCACGATCGCATCTAACCGATTCCTGAATTCAGGGGTGAATGTCTGTTTTACAGCCTCTGTGCCTTTGTGGGTGGTATTTTCAAGATCTTGCCCGAATCCTATGGTCCTACCTTCCATCTCTCTTGCCCCTGCATTAGATGTCATTATCAGTATGACGTTTCTGAAGCTGGTTTTTCTGCCAGTATTGTCCGTAAGCGTTGCATGGTCCATGATCTGTAGAAGGATATTGAATACGTCAGGGTGGGCCTTTTCTATCTCGTCCAATAATAAGACGCAATGCGGATTTCTTCTTATGGCCTCGGTGAGCAATCCACCCTGATCGAATCCGACATAGCCTGGAGGGGCACCTATTAACCTCGCGACCGCATGTCTTTCCATGTACTCACTCATGTCAATGCGGTGGAAGCCTATGTTCAGGAGCGATGCGGTCTGCCGGGCGAGTTCGGTCTTGCCTACCCCTGTCGGGCCAACAAAGAGGAAGGACCCTATCGGGCGGTCGGGATGAGAAAGCCCTGCGTGTGCGCGCCTGATGGCCTTTGAAATGAGATCAATTGCGCTGTTTTGTCCGAATATTAATGATTTCAGCGATGATTCAAAACCATCGAGCTTGAGTCTTGATGCACGCGAAATGGACTTGGCTGGTATCTGTGCCATCTTTGCCACGACGCATTCTATATGACGGGCCGTCACTAGTCTAGGGCTGTCGCTGGATGACATAAGCCTCAGAGACGCCGCCGCTTCGTCTATTACGTCGATGGCCTTGTCGGGAAGATATCGGTCTGTCAGATACCTTGCAGACAGCTCTACAGCCGTCTTCAATGCTTCATCCGTATATCTCACCTTATGATACCTTTCATAATTCAATTTTACACCCTTCATGATCTTGATGCTTTCAGGTATCGCAGGCTCCTTTATCTCTATCCTCTGGAATCTGCGTGAAATAGCCCGGTCTTTTTCAAAGAAGTTTCTGTATTCCTCATAAGTAGTGGCACCTATGCACCTCAGTTCGCCGCTTGCAAGGACCGGTTTCAGTATATTCGCTGCGTCCATTGAACTGCCGCTTGTGGCGCCTGCACCGACAAGGGTGTGGATTTCGTCTATAAACAGGATGGCGCCTGGCGTTTGTTGCAGCCTGGCTATAACATCCTTGAGCCTTGATTCGAACTCGCCCCTGTATTTGGTTCCGGCGATGAGCGCGCCTAGGTCCAGGGCGAATATCTGCGCCCCGGCAAGGGCCGGCGGCACACTTTTTTTCCAGATGCAGAGCGCCAGTCCTTCGGCTATAGCTGTCTTCCCAACGCCTGGTTCGCCGACGAGCACTGGGTTGTTTTTCCGCCGCCTGCAAAGTATCTGCATGGTCCTTTCCAACTCCAGTTCACGCCCGATCAGGGGGTCTATTTCACCTGCCGCTGCTTTTTTGATGAGATTTGAGGTAAAGGCCTCAAGCGGATCTCTTTGATCTTCATCGGCGTCAGGCACCCTGTCAAGGGGGCACGGTTCATCTGATGGGCGTCCAGCAGGGTCATGGCTGGCCTTTGTAATGCCATGAGAGATGTAATTTAATACATCAAGGCGGCTTATCCCCTCTAGTTTAAGGAAATATGCGGCATATGATTCATGTTCGGTCATGATCGCTGACAGCAGGTCGCCGATCTCGGCGCGTTTTTTGCCGGCGGATTGGCAGTGCATTATGGTGATTTGGAGCACCCTTTGAAGTGCAAGGGTAGGTTTTGGCGCCTCAGTGTGCCTTTCCGTTTTTTCAAGGTGGGTATCAAAAAAATTTTCCACGCGCGCCTTGATCCGGTCCGGTTTGCCGCCGCATGCCCTTATGAGCCTTGATCCGGCTTCATGGTTTATGATGGCATACAACAGGTGTTCCAGCGAGAGAAATTCATGACCCCTTAGATGCGCCTCACGGTTTGCAATATTTAGGATCAGGTCTATGTCTTTACTTATCATGGTCTTTACCTTTGTCTTTAAATATATATTAAACCATGCCTTAAATAGATGATAGGGCTTATCATTTAGGACCTATTAAAAAAACGAACAGCCTGGTCGTTCATAACCGTATCTTTAGTTTCGGCTGGGGATTGGGTGGTGAAAGGGATGCACTTTATCGTGCAACACCCTTCCATACATCGGCGATGTGCCTCCAGGCTGGATCCTGGGCTGTAGAAAAGGGGGTCCATCAGGCCTCTTCGCAACTGGCGAGGAGTGGAAATCCGTTTGCAGCCGCCAAGGCATGCACCATTTCCACCTTCGTCTCAGCCAGTTCCTTTGGGTAGAGGCCGCATACACCGCTGCCTTCATTATGAATACGCAGCATGATGTTGGTCGCCTCCTGTTGAGATTTATTAAATATCTCCATCAGCACCTTCACCACAAATTCCATGGTTGTGTAGTCGTCATTATAGAGTAGGACCTTGAACATGGGGGGTTCTTGTATATTTTGATCCAGCTCCAGTTCCAGTGCTTGGAGCGGCCCTTCCTTGGCCAGCCGTTTACTCATAGCGATTATTTACCTGCATGTATATTAGAAATTCGGTATTGCCTCTTATTCCAAGGATTGGTGAGGGCGTGACGCCGATTACGTCTAGACCCAGGTCGTATTTGAAGAAATGGATCAAGTCATCCACCGCCTCTTGCCTAGAGGCTGGATCTTTGACTATTCCCCCCCTCTCAACCCTTTCCCTTGCCACCTCGAATTGAGGTTTTATAAGGGCAACTA
>NZ_JBMFRG010000056.1:0-12893 GCF_049968175.1 Dissulfurimicrobium sp. | reverse complement strand
GGGTACCCTTAAAAACGAGCTTGTCCATCATTGTCAATTTGCAACTAGGAGGGAGACATGGACTGAAGAATTAATATCTTTAAGCATCATTACAACTTTTAGAAGTTTTTTAAGACATATCTTTTGATGATATCAATCCTTTGTCAGGCACATAGAATAAAGAAATGTCAATCTGCTCTTTAGCTATCTGTGGCCTGCATCCGAATTTTAGTTCTTGATCGTCGCATTTGATTATAATGAGACCAGATGTAAATATATTACCTTTTATATCAGCCTTGATATTTTTTAATCTATTTGAGATATCTTTTTTTTGATTAGTGATAGTTTGAAATTCAGTCTGTGCTGTATTATAGCCATCCAATAGAGGAATTAGTTGCATAGTTTTTTTGGTAATGTTATAAAATTGATGTCCATATATTTTAATCCAATTTTTAACTTCTTCAGTTACCTTAAATGGAGAATTATAACCTTTAACCATTCCTATTAAAATATCTAATAGTGAAATAAGTATTTTTTTTTGTTGTTTGTCTGTTTCTGTAATCATCAGTTTGATTTTTTCAATCAGTATAATTATCATTTCACGTATATCTTTTATTATATTTTCCAGTAAAGCTAAAATTTTCGATGCTTTTTCATTTAATTCTCTCAGTTCATTAAAAATAGTCTTTCCTAGATTTATTTCTACTATATTTCTTATACTTACACCATTCATCTCAATTTTTTCTGCTATAATTTGTAGATATGCACATAGAATTTCTGTTTTGTCTTCTTTTTGTAATATTAGATGTCTTGTAGTAATTTTGGAATGTACAATTTCTTTTGTAATTTTAATCATTTTTTCTGCTTGCAAGATTGCATTTGAAACTATTGCTATATCTATTAAGTTTCCTGCCTTTGCTTCAGTTTTAGCAAAATTTGCCTTTATTATTTTAGATGCTTCTATTTTTTTGCACTCTATTGCTCCATCAACTGTTAAATTGCCATTTACAAAAATTGAAATTGGACCGCGAATGTCTCCTTGGACAAACATGTCAGCCATTGATGTTATTTCGTCTGGATAATCTACTATATTGGCTGGCGTTAGATTGAGCGGTAGGATTTTTATGTGATTGAGTATTGATATCTTGGTTAGGTTCTGAGGTCTTCTTAATTTGTCTTTAAATTCAGCAAATATAATGCCATGATTCAGTGAATATACTGCTGTACATGAACGGTCTTTATCTTGGGATGCACAGGTTTTTTCGACGATACCTTCACCTAATTCCAGCATAAACGGTTTGCCTGGTTTCGGCAGTATAGGAGTGCCGAAGACGTCCAGGCCTGGCGATCCAGCGGTTGGTCCATAGATATTGAGAAGCAGTTCATTTCCTTTTGTCTGTGGTAGATATTGAAGATCTTTTAAATCAAATGCGCTGTCTCCTTTAAAAGATACGGCATTTGGCATGAAACTATAGTCAAAATAGATAGCCGCCTCCCCATCCTCTCCGTTTGAAGGCGGCTCGCCAGTGATGGTCAGATTTCTTGCCGTCACCACGCAATTTACATTTATCGTTCTGAAGCGCGGCAGGCCTTTTATTATGGTATCGACCTGGAAGACGAATTTTTCTTGGGCGCCTGACCTTATTTTTTCATATATTTCCCCTGGCATGTCTATGTTGAATCTCTTCAACACGATCCTGATCGCTTCTGCCAATATGGCTTCATCGAACATGCCGACCGGTGGAAGGGTCATAAACGAGGCCTGGATGCTTTCATCAACAAATACCTCAAGCATGGTATCTGAGATGGCGTCTGCAAGGTATGCCGGAGATTTGAGCAAGTCGTCTTTCATGATGTTTTGCCAATCTGGGGACCGATGGCGGCAGACCCACATGCGCCGCATCTTTTACAGGCAGGGGGATTGCAGAAACCTGTTTGCCTGGCCGCTGCAGCCTTTCTCCATTCCATGGCAAGATAATCCTTCCTTACCCTATGTTTGATTATCTCCCATGCCAAAATGGCACCTATCTCCCTGCCGCTAAGATATTTTTCGGCAAACAGGTCATTTTTGTTTAATATCATATGCAACGAGGTCCTGGAAAGCGCTATTTCTTTGACAACTGGTGCAAGCAATCTGTCCCCTCTGCTCAGGAGGGCCTGGAGTCTTGCGTTTTTAAAAGGCTCCATACGTATAATAACATTCGGAAGCCTTAATCCGTCTTTTAGAATCCTGATCCTTTTTATCATGGTCTTTTCATCGGCGAAGGCCGCCCATTGGAATGGAGTCCAGGCCTTTGGGACAAAAGCGCTCACGGATACGGTTATATTGCCAAGCCGTTTGTTGGCCTGGCCGATTGGCCTCATGGTCAAGCGTATCCTGTCTACGAGTTCCACGATGGCCAGCGCATCTTCATCCGTCTCAAACGGGAGCCCAAGCATGAAGTAGAGCTTAAGGTTCGGCACGCCGCCTGAGGCTATCGCATCGACAGCTATAAGTATCTGGTCATCAGTAAGATTCTTGTTTATCGTACGCCTCAAGGCTTCGGATCCGGCTTCTGGTGCAATGGTAGCCACCTTGGCCCCTGATGCCCTGAGCAACCTTACAAATGACGGAGTTACAGCGTCAGCCCTCAATGATGAAAACGAAAGCCTTAAGCCCTCTGACGTAAGCCGCTCGGAAAGCCATTCTATCTCATCCAGCCCTAGATATTCAAGACCTACTAGTCCGATATCCTTTGCATCTTTGCGTTGCGCAAGGGCGGAGGCTACCGCCTCCATGGGCCATCGGCGCGGTGGACGGTAGACAAACCCTGCGGCACAGAATCTACAGCCCCGTCCGCAACCCCTTGAGACCTCGACCATGAACATATTTGGAAAGGCCGAATCGGATGAGATGATCTGGGTGTGCGGTGCGATCTCGGGCCTGTCAAGAAATACGGCAGGGGCGACCGGTATATTAAAGCCGTCCTCATGCCCCCAGCCTGTGAGTGCGCCGTCCTTGTGGATAGGCGTGTATGCCTGCGGGACATAAACCCCATTCATGCGCGCAGCCAGTTCCCGCAGTCGTTCTCTTCTTGAGGCCTTGGCATCCTCAAGCGCAGTCAACACAACCGTAAGTTGCGGGGTCATGGCCTCTATATCTCCGAGCAGAAATATGTCTATAAACGCCGCTACCGGTTCTGGATTTATGATCGTTGCAATCCCGCCAGCTATAATGACAGGGTCTCCTTCGCCTCTTTCATTGGAATCTAACGGGATGCGGGCAGAGGCCAAGGCCTTTACGAGATTTGGATAGCTTGACTCAAAGCTTATCGAAAAGACGATTATCCTGAAGTCTGTAAGCGGTCTTCCTGATTCCTCTGAGAGCAGGGCATCATTTAGTGGGTCAAACGGTGGCCCAGGCACGAAAAAACGTTCCGCTACTACTCGATCATCGCTATTGAGTACGCCATATACTGTTTGGAGGCCCAGGTTGGCCATGCCCAGTTGATAGGTATCTGGGAAGACCAGAGCGATAGGCGTCCGCCCGGTTCGTTTTTTGCGGATCGCTCCCTTTTCAATCCTCTTCGTCTTGTTCCATTTTTGCGAGGTCTTCAAATCTTATATCCATGCCCAGTATGCCAACGATTTCGTCTTCGTTGTTCAATATGGGCGCTGAGACGGTTATGCATAGGGCACCTGTGATCTTTGAGGTGTAAAAGTCAGAGATATAGACCTTACCGTTTTGCATGGGTTCTATGAACCATGGGCGGTCGGAGAAGTCCTCGTCAAGCCTAAAGGTTGTATATTTAGCCCTGTATTTTAAGTGTGTGATGTTACGCGTGATCTTCTTGCCATCGGCATTAACGACATAGAGAAATTGGATAAACGGATAATCGTCTATGACCTGTTTCAGAGTTGGTTCTATCCGTGCAGGATCCATTGACCTGATCTCCGGTCCTTCCACAAGTGAACCTATAAGGTGGAAGGCAAGGTCATGGGCCTCTGCCTTGAGTTCATCAAAGTCTGATTTAAAGAGTTCCGGGATATATTTCCTTGCCAAGACCTCCATTTCCTCGTCAGACATCGATGTAACCCTGCCCTGTTCATATTGTTGCATGATCTTTTTATATATTTTAACGACGCCAGGGTGTTTTTTGTCCACCATCTTTTCATCAGTGACCCCTAGCCTTGTATTGACCCAATGGGCTATGCCGGCCGTGCCGGCCTTGTCGGAAATGTTAACGGAGACCGGGCGACCCAATATCTTGGCTGTGTCGAAGATGTTGTATATTTCTTCGTTTTTCAAAAGGCCGTCGGCATGGATGCCTGCACTGGTCGTATTGAAATCTGCCCCGACAAGGGGATAGTTTTTAGGTATATGTACGCCCAATTCCTTTTCAAAGTAACTTGCCATTTCCGTTATAGCCAGGGTGTCTATTCCGTCATCTGTGGCCCTCAGGGCCATTCTTTCTATCAGAAGCGCTTCGATAGGCGTATTGCCGGTTCTTTCTCCGAAACCGAGGAGCGTCCCGTTCACTGCCTCGCAGCCATAGAGCCATGCCGTCACCGCATTTACAAATCCCTTATGGAAGTCGTTATGGCCGTGCCACTCAAGGAGTGCACCTGGGACCCCTGCATCGTCGATCATAGCCCTCGCAAGGCCAGCGACGCTTCTCGGTAAGGCGGCCCCTGGGTATGGCACACCCAGACCAAGGGTATCGCAGAGCCTTATCTTTATATCTATCCCGCTTTCCTCCCTTAGTTTCATAAGCTCGATGGCGAATGGGACGCAAAAGCCATAGATGTCGGCCCTGGTTACGTCTTCAAAATGGCATCTTGGCCTTATCCCCAACTCCAAGGCAGCTTTTACTATGGCAAGATATGAATCCAGCGCCTCCCTCCGGGTCTTGTTGAGTTTTAGGAATATATGATAGTCGGAGGCGGATGTGAGTATCCCAGCCTCCCTCAGACCCATATCTTTTACGAGTTTGAGGTCTTCTTTTTTCGCCCTTATCCAGCCGGTTATCTCAGGGAACTCATAGCCCTTTTCAAGACATTTTGCGACCGCCTCCTTGTCTTTGTTTGTATAGAGGAAGAACTCGGATTGCCTGATTATGCCGCGCGGTCCGCTGAGCCTCTTTAAAAAGTCGAATATCCTGCAGATTTGCTCCACTGTGTAGGGAGGGCGGGCCTGTTGCCCGTCCCTGAATGTCGTATCGGTGATGAGCATCTCTTTAGAAGGGGATGGAATGAGATATTTGTGTTCGAAATCAATGCGGCAGACCTCACTGTAAGGGAATATCTCACGCATGAGATTGGGTTCAGACACATCCTGGAGCCTATGGCGCCAGTGTTTGCTGTGCACATGATCCAGCAGTCCGCGATCAGGATTCCATTTTGCCATACTACACCTCCTTTTTGTCTGGATTCCAACCCGGCCTGAGATAAAGCTCGGCAAGCTGAGTCATGCTCACCTCTGCAGGTGCATGGGTGAGTAGGCACTGGGCCTTTTGGGTTTTAGGAAAGGCTATTACATCCCTTATGGTCTCCAAGTTTTTCATGAGCATCACAAGACGGTCAAGGCCAAAGGCTATACCGCCGTGGGGCGGCGCACCGAATTCAAGGGCCTCAAGGAGAAATCCGAACTTGTCCTTCGCCTCCTCTTCAGGTATCGAAAGTGCCTCGAATATCTTTTTCTGAAGCGGGTATTGATGGATGCGGATACTCCCACCCCCTATCTCAATACCGTTGAGTACCAGGTCATAGGCCCTTGACCTTACAGACGCCGGGTCCTTTTCAAGGATATCTATATCTTCGTTTTTCGGTGCGGTGAATGGATGATGGACTGCGACGAAACGTTTTTCTCCCTGATCATATTCAAACAACGGGAAGTCGGTCACCCAGACAAAATCAAAAACCTCTTTTGGGATGATCCCCCTCCGCCTTGCGATCTCAAGCCTGAGTTCGCCAAGGACTTTATATACGACAGGCTTCTGATCGGCCCCGAAAAACAAGATGTCTCCGGTTGCAGCGTCGAGCCGCGACTCTATCGCACGTTTTTCGTCTTCGGTGAAAAATTTTGCAATCGGGGATTGCCATGAACCATCTTCTTTTATCTTTACCCACGCAAGTCCTTTCGCGCCGAATCCCTTTGCGAATTCTGTAAGGTCATCCAGATCTTTTCTTGAGATATCCGTCATTCCTTTCCCGTTTACGGCCTTGACCACCCCGCCTGATGCTGTTGCGTTTGCAAATACGGAAAATCCGCACCCTGCTGCTATATCGCTTATATCCCTCAGCTCAAGACCGAAGCGGACGTCAGGGCGATCGGTTCCGAAGCGCTCCATGGCCTCGTTGTATGTGAGCCTTGGAAAAGGCGTCGTCAACCTCTTCCCTGTGGTTTCTCTGAATATGTGAGAGATCAGGCCTTCTATGAGGACGATGATGTCTTCCTCATCTACAAAGGAAAGTTCTATATCGAGTTGAGAGAATTCGGGCTGACGATCGGCCCTTAGATCTTCATCCCTGAAACAACGTACTATCTGGTAGTATCTCTCCAAACCGGCTACCATGAGCATCTGTTTGTAAAGTTGCGGCGATTGCGGAAGGGCATAGAAGCAACCCGGGTTCAGTCTGCTCGGGACAAGATAATCTCGGGCGCCCTCAGGTGTGCTCCTGGTCAGGACGGGCGTTTCAACCTCGATAAAGTTATGGTCGTTTAGATATGAACGCGCGGCCTGGCATACCTTGTGGCGGAAGATGATGTTTTCCATCATCTTGGGCCTCCTGAGGTCTAGATAGCGGTATCTGAGCCTCAAGGTCTCTGATGGCTCTGCCTCATCGTCATCCAGTGGAAACGGTGGGGTATTGGATGTGTTCAATATCCTCAATTCGTTGCAGGCTACTTCTATCATGCCGGTCTTTATCTTAGGGTTTTCCATCCCCTCAGGGCGCCTTCTGACCTTGCCCCTCACTGCTATTACATATTCGCTCCTGAGCCTGTGGGCCTTTTTATGGGTCTTGGCGTCCACCTCGGGTGCAAAGACCACTTGGGTGATGCCTGTCTTATCTCTTAGGTCGATAAATATGAGCCCTCCGTGGTCCCTCCGCCTCAGGACCCAGCCCATTAGCGTCACCTCCTGATTAAAGGCAGCCTCCGTGAGGCTCGAACAGTCGTGGGTGCGTTTAAGCCCGTTTATAGAATCCATCAAATCCTTGCGCCTCCTTGCGTTGCAGAGTCGTCAGTCGGCCGTTTATTTATTAATTTCATTCGTATCTCTTTTGTTGCTGGCGTGAAAGCCGTTTCTGCGCGGTGTTATGATTTTTGCCTTTTTTATCTTTAGTGTAATTTCATCAACTATGTTATTATCTATTTGTATTTCCTGCTGTTCATGGGAGACAAGATTTCTCAAGATCAATTTCCCTGAATCTATCTCGTTTTCCCCAATTATAAGAACGAACCTGGCGCCTAATCTATCGGCGTCTTTGAGTTGAGACTTCAGCCCTCTGTCTTCCTCGTAAACGGTTTGTACCTCAAATCCCATCCTTCTTAAGGAATTTATCCATGGAAGGGCCGTTCGTCTCGCCTCTTTTCCAAGGGCAGCTATGAAAAGATCGATATTTTCCGGTGCGGCCTTCCTACCGGACACCATCAATGCTAGACGTTCTAACCCTATTGCCATCCCTACGCCCGGCAAATCAGGCCCCCCAATGGTCTTTAAAAGTCCATCATATCTCCCGCCGGCTGCAACGGCGCCCTGGGCCCCAAGGGCAGACGAGACTATTTCGAATGTGGTCCTTACATAGTAATCAAGCCCCCTTACTAGATAGGGATTGACCGTAAACGGGACATCAGACAGGAGCAGGTAGTCCGACACCGCCTCCATGTGTCGTGTACATGCTTCACATAGATGATCTCTTATGAGCGGCGCAGGCTTTAATGCAACCCTGCATCCCTCTTGTTTGCAATCGAAGACCCGCAATGGGTTGGTCTTGCTCCTCCTTTGGCAGTCGGGACATAGATCTTTTTGTACTTCGTCAAGAAAATCGTCGAGTGTCTTTCTGTAGGTAGTTCTACAGATACGACAGCCAAGGGAATTGATCTCGACCCTTACGTCATCAACTCCGAGTTGTTTTATGACCTCCCAAGGTGCGGCAATCACCTCGGCGTCTGAAAGCGGCGCATCAGTTCCGATTATTTCTGCATCTATCTGATGGAATTGTCTGAGTCTGCCCTTCTGAGGCCGCTCATGCCTGAACATCGGGCCGATGGTGAAGAGTTTCAAGACCTTTGAAGCGGTATAGAGTTTGTGTTCTATGACTGCCCTGATAATACCTGCGGTGGCTTCTGGTCTAAGGCTTATGGAATCGCCATTTCTGTCGGAGAAGGTGTACATCTCCTTTTCGACTATATCGGTATGTTCTCCTATGCCGCGGGTGAAGACATCGGTCCTTTCAAGTATGGGTACGCGTATCTCTCTAAGGCCGAAAGAGGCCAATACCTTCCTAGCAGTCGTCTCTATCCCGCTCCATATGCCGCTTTCGTCCGGCAATATGTCTTTAAAGCCGCGTATTGCGTTTATTGACATCTATTGATCCTTAATCTCAGTGTCGCATTTTAAAATAACGAGAAAAAGGCCGGGATGCACCGGCCTTTTGCACTGGTTATTCTGCGCTGATTTGTTGACTGCTGCTTCCGCCTGCGCTTAGGACGAAGACGTCACCTTTCTAGTAGAGAAATACACATCTGCCTACTTATCATGTTTACAAGCAGGCAGATGGCGGCAGGTAGATCAGCTGTGCTAATCGCAGTTCATGGTTTCGTCTACAAGGTGGCCGTTTTCATAGGTTTTGACGGACACACATCGCTTTGTACCATTGTATCTGTTTGTAGGGGTGGCCTCCACCTTTTGCCAGCCCCCTTCGGAGGTCCGGCGTTCATAAACTACAGGTCTACCCTGATCCCTGGCCTCCATGGCCGCCCTCTTCGAGATCTCGGCCATAGTCCCGCCGGCAACCGCACCGAGGGCACCTCCTATGACAGCGCCGCGCCACGGATTGCTTCTGTCAAGAAGTGCGCCGGCGGCAGCCCCTATAGCGCCCCCTACGCCTGCGCCCTCATAGTTTGACTGCGTAGGAGCGCATCCTGCCATGATACTGCATGAAAAGATAAACGCGGTCAGGAAGGACAGGCCTTTGATCCAGCGGAATCGATTGACCTTTATTGCCGTAATCAGCCGTTCCAATCTTTGTGTTCTTCCCATCATTGTCATCTCCTCTTGTTTTTTGTTGCCCTGTCCAGCGGCGGACAGGTTGTCTTTAAATTTTTGCTGAATATGGTGCACCTGCCTTGTGTATAGGCAGGTCCTAACTTAGGATATAAAATTAAACGAATAGGGTTTAAATAGCAAGATGATGCCGCCCATATTGTTGTCGATCTGCCTCTAATCGACTGAAGCTGACCGGTATCGTTGGGATTATAAGCCATTAATATGACTTTGTTTGAGACTGACTATGATACATTACAGACGTAAATACTATGATATCTTTTCTCATTTTTATGACTGGGTTATCAGTCTGCATTCCAAGGACAAGACCCTTTCTCTGAGACATTACCTTGCCAGGAGTACAAAGGTCAAGCCTGGGGATCGGGCGCTTGATCTGTGTACAGGGACGGGTGCGGTGGCATCGGTTATGTCGGAATATGTACAGGATGGTTTGGTCGTAGGGGCGGATTTTTCTTTCGGGATGTTGAAAAAGGCCATGGAGAAGGCGGACCAAAAAGGTTTGAAAAATATATTTTTTGTCGTTGCCGATGCGGCTGATCTGCCTTTCAAGGCGAATATATTTGATGTCGTTACCTGTTCCCATGCAATTTATGAATTGACAGGACAGACCAGAGGTTCGGCGCTGAAAGAGATAAAACGTATTCTGGCGCCTATGGGTCGTTTCTGTATGATGGAGCATGAGGAACCAAAAAGGCCCATAACAAGATTTTTGTATCACATAAGGCTCCTTTCCATGGGGAAGGAGGGGCGTCGGATAGTTCAAAACGAGATACAGGAGCTGCAGGGTATATTCAGCAATGTCTCCAGGGAGATCACCGCAAATGGAAAGACAAAGCTCATCTGTTGTGAAAGGGATTAAGATTATCTGTTGCCCGGCCGGATCCCCGGCATACTTTTTGATTGAAATCGGGACGATTTCATGATCCTGTGTCAAGGTGTTCCGTTGGGTGCGTAGGCGGCTTGGAATGTCCATAGACTGAGGCTGGATGGAGTGATGCCGAGACATAATAGCCGCTTAAGCACCCAAGGGTAAGCGCCGGCACCAGCGTAAAACCAAATGTCATTTCGCTGACCATAATCACCGATGTGAGCGGGGCATGTGTGACCGCCGCGAGAAAGGCACCCATGCCTACGATGGCGTAGGCATTTTCCGAGGCGCCTGACAGTATCATGTGTATACCAGACCCACCTAGACTGCCAAGCGCCGCTCCTACAAATAGTGTAGGCGTAAACACGCCGCCAACCGCCCCTGAACCGGTTGTTAATATTGTAGCAGCGGTCTTTAGGATAAGGATAAGCAGAACTATGTCCCAGGCATGGGGTCTATGCAGCAGCGAGTTGATTACAGAATAGCCGTTGCCCCAGACCTCAGGACGTATGGTCGAAAGGGTGCCTACCGCAAGCCCGGCTGTTGCCATTTTTATCCAGAGCGGCAGGGTTAGATGTCTGAAGGCGTTATGTGTAGTGTCCATAAGGCGGACAAAAACAGAACCGAGTACCCCGGCGCCGATTCCGAGCAGTGCGACGAGCATCAATTCTGGTGCCGTGGAGAGCTTACCAGGGGCGGCGGCATAGATCGGCCCGACATGGGTAATATGGCGCACCACTAGATCGGATACAGTGGATGCAAGGAGAAGCGGCCCGAGCCTGCTTATGGTGATGCCTCCGAGCACGATCTCCGCTACAAAAAGCGACCCGGCGATGGGTGTGTTGTAGGCGCCGGCTACACCGGCAGCCGCGCCGCATGCGATCAAAAAATGGCGTTCGCTAGGGGCGGAATGGAGCCAGTCAGAAATGGCGGATCCGGTAAGCGCTGCAAGCTGCACCATCGAACCCTCGCGTCCAATAGAGCCGCCCGAGACCACCGATGCAGCCGATGCGGCTGATTTCAGGAGCGAATCACGCGCCGGCAGGTCTCTTCCCGCGACTATCGCCTCCATATAGTCTGCGCCGTTTTTGCCTTTGCCCTGCCCTGCGAGATACTCCAGGATCAAGCCCGCCAGCAGTCCGCCTATGGCTGGCGAGACAGCGCGTAGTAGAGGCGGGAGCATGGCTGCATCCGCCACCAGCCCCAGCCGCGTTCCATAGATGCAGGTTTCGCTGAAGATCAGAAGCCAGCGGAATGACAGTACGGCAAATGCACCTAGTATGCCGACTGCAATCGCAAGGGCAAGCATCCGCAACAGATGTAGATCGGAGGAGGTGTTGTAGGCAGGCTGTGGAAGATCGGAAGGAATCAAGGCTTTCAACGTCTATTTGAGTTGAGAAGGCAAAATGCTGCTATTGCACAAGTCTGCGCCCATGATGTGACCCCCACTTCTATCTCTGGCATGGCGGTATTTAGATCGGTTAGGTCACTAGCTGATTTCTCATCGTGTATAATAATCATATCAAGATGTCAAACATATATCAGAGGCGACATAGACAGTCAAGCAAACCACCTCGGTTTGACGAACGCGCCTCTTTCAATTGTGTGCCTATCCAAATTAGATCTGTAAAACCTTCTGTGGTGATCTCAACTGCTCATGGTCCAGATCTCCTGAGACTATGAAAAAGGACAAATTAATTACGCGGTATAATGGGTCGACAAATATGTTTCATGATACCCTAACATTGCTTTAATCCTTGACAAAGTTATGTCTATCAATGACTATGATCTCCTTAGATCAAGGGATCGTGATCTGGCTGTGATCTAAAATGAATCGCCATAGATATCTTTATAACATCTTTAATTTGCAGCGCCTTTTAGAGCGTTGGCAGCCATCCGAGTCTATGGTGCTGGGCGGAGCGGCCTTGTTTATAGGGCTTGGAAGTGGCGTAGGGGTATGGCTGTTTAAATGCTTGATCGGCCTTGCGCACCTGTTCTTTTTTGAAAGATTGGGTTATTTTTTAAATTTTTTGGGTCCGTGGCGTGTGCTTCCATTGCCGGTTTTGGGTGGGTTTGCAGTAGGCCTGCTTGTATATTTGGTTGGAGGTCAGAAGCGGTTACAGGGTGTCTCGGGTCTTATAGAGGCGGTCGCCATAGCCGGCGGGCGGTTACCCTATATGTTTGCGCCTGTTAAGGCTGTAGCATCCGCCCTTTCAATAGGTTCTGGAGGATCAGTCGGACCAGAGGACCCATCGGTTCAAATAGGTGCAAGTTTTGGTTCAATGCTCGGCCAGAAGCTCAGACTCTCGGACGAGCGTATTAAGATACTTGTAGCGGCCGGAGCTGCAGGTGGGATATCAGCCGCATTCAACGCCCCTATCGCAGGCGTCTTTTTCTCCATGGAGATAGTCTTGGGCGAGATAAGCGGTGGGGCATTGGGCATCGTGATATTGTCATCGGTGATATCTGCAATCTTTACCCAGTGGGCTAGCGGGCCTGAGCCTGCCTTCCATGTCTTTCACCGCTCAATCAGTGCATTCAAAGACCTCCCGCTTTATCTTGGGCTTGGCCTGGTTTCAGGTCCTATCTCAGCCATTTACACAAGACTTCTCTATATATTTAAAGACATGTTTTCGGCATGGCGGTTTCCTGGCTGGCTGAAACCAGCTATTGCCGGCGTGTTTCTGGGGATCATTGGGGTATTTCTGCCGCAGGTCTTAGGAGTAGGCTACAGGACTATAGAAGGGGTGTTGGGCGGGCAACATCTGGGCCTGTTG
>NZ_JBMFRG010000055.1:0-12896 GCF_049968175.1 Dissulfurimicrobium sp. | reverse complement strand
CGCTGCCGCCCGGCGTTACGGAGAACGAACTCCTTGCGGCATGCGCCGGTCCCGACCTGGACAACATCACAGCTACCGCCGTCTTGTCCGAGCTTCGTAATACATGCCTTTACCTGCATTACGACGGCGTCCGCTACTGCTTCAAGAAGGACCCGAATGTTACCAAGCTGATCGAGGACGCCGAGCAGACCGTTGCCCGCGAGGATTCCCAGGCGCGCGGGCACGGCCCGGTCCGAAGCCAGATCAAGGAGATGCTGGATGCCCGGCTGGCCGGACACCACAAGGCCATCGTATGGCCTTTGAGGACCCAGGACATCCCCGACGGGGACCCGCATTTTCTCGTTGCCTACCTGCCCATTGAGTTTGCCGCCGAGGACAAGTCGGAGCAGGAACGTCAGGCCAAGGAGTACCTCACCAAGTACGGAGATCGCCCCAGGCGGTTCCGGAACGGTCTGGGCCTCGCAATACCGGAAAAGAAACAAATCGAGGCCTTGCGGCGTGCCGTTCGTTACCTGCTGGCCATTGATCGTGTTGAGGCAAAGAAGCAGCAGCTCCGGCTTACCAGGGATCAGCTTGACCAACTCCGGGAGAGGAAGCGCACCGAACAGGCCGCGGCTGAGTCGTGTTTCCGGGAGCTCTACACGGCCATCTGGCTGCCTCGGGTTCAGGATGGCGAGTTGGAAATAGAAAGGGTGGAACGGGGTGGCAGGCCGCTTCAGGCGACTGGCGTGCACGAGCGGATCATGGAGCTGCTTACCAGTGTGGGGACTCCGCGGATTCACGGATCGGTTACGCCGCGAAAAATTGTCGAGCGCGTGAGACTCGGTGAATCCCTGTGCGAGGGTGAGCCCCCGCTCATGGGCATCAAGGCATCCGATGTACTTGAATCGTTTTTTCGGGATATTGCGCCGCCCCGGTTGGAATCTGCATCCGTGCTGCGCAAGGGAATCGCACGGGGTGTATCGGAAAGTGTCTTCGCCTATGTGAGTGGAGGAAGTCCCGTGCTCGGCCCTGATGGGAAATACCAGGTGAACCCCGACAAGGTGATTCTCGGCCGCTCCATTGCTGATGACGAAGTCGATTTCGATTCCGGCTTTCTCATGATGCCGCAAGCCGTCCAGGAAGCCCCGGCGGCCCAACCCGCAGACGCTTTCCCTGTCGACACCGGCGCAGTTCCCCCACCGAGCGTCCACAAGGGCCCGACCGGAATGGGTGTCGGAACCAGTGCCGGACCAGTAACGACGGGTACGGAAGCTGCCGGTCGGAAGAAGCGGGTCGCTTTTGCCTTCGAGGCCACCCGAGAACAGGTCTTCAAGGCGTTCCCGGCCATCGCGAACCTGGCCGACAAATCCGACGGAGCCAAGGTGCGAATCCGCATCGAGGCCTCGTCGGCTGCTGGCTTCGATCCATCCTGGCTGCGTAATGCCGTCGACGAACCACTCGACGAGGCGGATATCGAAAGGACAACGGAGGAATGAAGCAAGCGAACATTAAGGACATGAAGGACTTGCGGCCATAATGAACGTGCCATCGGCAGAGCACCTGAAGATTGCTATTATCCAGTCCTTGCGCAAGCAGGGCTACAGGGTACGGAACGGCGTTATCCAAATGCCAGATAACCCTACTAAAGATTATTTTCGTGCTCTAAACGAGCTTGCCCTGCAGAAAAAACTGGAGTATCCGGTCCAGGTGTGCGGTCTTATGAAGACCGGCTTATTCGATATATCGCCAATGGAGACGAGGTGGTCCCCAGCGCAATACGCCCGAAGCTCGTTGTGGTGAAGCCGGAATCCGAGCATGAGCTGCTTTTCCGTTACGCCTGTCTCCACTGGGGTATTCCGGTTTCCGCAGGATATGGGAGAAGGCGCCGGGAATGGCCTGGTCTTTGATAACCCGTTGATATTGAAGGTTTTCGGTTAACTGCTGGGGAGAAAGATCATGAGCGATATAGACCCCATGACGGATGCGCTGAAGCTGTCCAGCGGCGCACGGTTCTATCGGTGCGCGCTTCAGGTTAATCCATTCGATTACGTCCAGCGTCATAACAAGGAAACGGCGTTTGAGGATGAGGCGTCATACAACACTGCCATCGTGCAGGCCTGTCTCGATCACGATATTGAGGTCATTGCTATCACTGACCACTACCGGGTTCACACAGCCGACGGCCTAGCCAAGGAAGCGCGTGACGCGGGTATTCATGTGTTTCCTGGCTTCGAGGCCGTTACCAAAGACGGAGTTCACATTCTGTGCTTGTTTGAACCAGGCAGAACCACACGAGAGTTGGGACGCATACTTGGCGACTGCGGAATCCACCGGGATGAAGCCGCGTCGCCCACAGGGAAATATGATGTCATAGAGTTTCTCAAGACAAGGAACATGGGCTGAGATAGGGCATGGGGCGCTAAGCGGCCACCGTGAAGGGGTATCCGATCCCGCTCGCGCATAAAAGCCGGTTCAAAAGATGGTTGAATCCATGGATTCTTGCGGGGCGTAGGTCGGTATTATAGGTTGGGTATTTTGTGATTGACGATTGCGCTGAGAGGGATTATTTTATGACGCATCTGATGCGGGGTGGAGCAGCTTGGTAGCTCGTCGGGCTCATAACCCGAAGGTCGGAGGTTCAAATCCTCCCCCCGCTACCACATCAAAGTTTTGGGATCTTAACGATTTTATCTAACCTAGACTATGTCCATCATTGGGTTTTTTTAAAATCCCAGCCTTTTATGCCCTAATTTAAAGAGATCAAGGTCGTTATCCATGGAGTCCAGCCAAATCAGAGATGCGGCCGTTTATACATCGAGTCTGACACGTCGATTCGGGGGGTTTACGGCAGTTGATCACATAGACATGCGTGTCCCTTACGGCGAGATATTCGGACTCCTTGGGGCGAACGGCGCTGGCAAGAGTACCACGATCAAGATGTTGACCACCCTCCTTGCACCTACGTCAGGCATGGGTATGGTCGGTGGGTTTGATATCATCAGACATCCTGCGGAGGTTAGGCGCCGTATCGGTTATGTACCTCAGATGCTTTCAGCCGATGGTGCCCTTACTGGCTACGAAAATCTTGACCTGTCTGCCAGGCTTTATGGCGTCACCAGGGCGGAGAGGTCGGGGCGCATCGATGAGGCCCTTACATTTATGGGGCTTAAAGACGACGCCGATAAACTGGTCAAGAACTATTCAGGCGGCATGATCAGGAGGCTGGAGCTTGCGCAGGCCATGCTCCACAGGCCTTCTATATTATTTCTCGATGAGCCCACCATAGGACTTGACCCCGTGGCAAGGCGCATTGTTTGGGAAAGACTTCTGGATCTCAGACGCAGCTATTCAATGACCGTGCTTGTCACGACCCATGATATGGGGGAGGCAGACTTTCTGTGCGATGAACTTGCCATCATGCATGCAGGTAGGATCGCCGTTGTCGGAAGGCCTGCTGATCTAAAGGCCGAGATAGGACCGAATGCGACCATGAACGACGTCTTTGCCAGATATAGCGGCGGTGCCATCGAGGGGGGAGGAAATTTCCGTGACATCGTACAGACCCGCAGGACTGCCTCGAGGCTTGGTTGACCATGTTCGTATCGAAGTTTTTAAGTGAGAGTTTTGCGGTAGCAAAGACAGAATTAAAAAAACTCATGCGGGATCCGACCGAGCTATTTTCCAGGGCGGTGCAGCCTTTCTTGTGGCTTGCCGTATTCGGTCAGGTGCTGAACAGGGTAAGGGGGATACATTCGGGCCATGTGGACTATCTCGCCTTTATCACCCCTGGGATACTTGCGCAGAGCGTCCTCTTCAATGCAATCTTCCATGGAATAGCAGTCATCTGGGAGCGAGACCTCGGTGTTATACACAAACTTCTCGTGAGCCCGGCCTATCGTGCTTCGCTTGTCTTCGGGAAGGCCATTTCTGCCGGTTTTAGGGGGATCGTCCAGGCCATCGTGATCTTTTTCATCACCTTTTTTCTAGGGATCGACATCGCCCACGGGCCGGTGACCATCCTGGGCGTGGTGATCTGCGTGCTCATGGGTTCCGCCATCTTTTCCACCTTTTCCTTGATCGTAGCATGTTTGGTAAAGACTCGTGAACGTTTTATGGGAGTGGGGCAGGTGCTTACGATGCCCATGTTCTTTGCAAGCAATGCGATCTATCCTCTGAAACTGATGCCTGAATGGCTGCAAGCCATCGCAAGGGTAAACCCGCTTACCTATCTCGTGGATGCGCTTAGGGGGCTTTTGATCGGGGGCGGGCAGGGGCTTTACGGCCTAAAGGAAGACCTTTCGATACTTGCTGTTATCTTTCTTGCTTTGTTTACCGTTGCTGCAAGGCTGTATCCGACGCTGATCAGGTAGCAGGAAGGGCCAGGCTTATCTCTTGTTGTGTAACCCGGTGCGTTGCACCGAGTTTCCTGGCGACAAGTTCAAGCAGTGCATAAAATGACATGGTGCCGCATGCAAGCCGTACCTTATCCAGAGGACAAATGTACTCCAATGATGCATCATCGCCTTCTCTTATGGTGAAGGGCCTCCCTGTATGAGCGAATTTGAGCCCAAGCCTCTGGCCATCCCCTTCAATTGCTATTTGAATCTCTTTCTTTTCCGATTTTTCAAGTAGTTTTAGCTGGTTAATGCACATGATCATGGCGATGTCTATGAGGTCTTTGAGAAGGCGTTCATCCGTGAGGATGGAAAGCGGCGATGAAGGTGCATTGATGGTCGTGTTTATCTGATGTTTGAAGAACAAATCCGCCTTTAAAAAATCGATCTCCTCACTGAGGGCCATACCTATCTCAACGAGTGCAGGGCCTTTGATGTCTTGGCCCCTGTCGGCTATCATTGCAGACATGCCCTCCAGTTTCATCAGTATATCTTGTAATTCCGCTGCCCGTTTCTCTTTTTTGTCAGATGCCTCTTTCAAGTCTCGAAGCAGCGCAATGGCCGAATCAAGGGCCTCATTTTTTCGTGACGTTCGACCAGACAGATCGGACAGGAATTTATCTATATTCATTCTGTCAAGGCCTATTTCGCGCCTCATGAGCTCGATCTGCATTGAGAGGAGCTGGAGTGCGCCGTTTAGATTGTGTGACAGCCCCCTGGCAAGGCGACCTGTCAGGCATGCCCTGAAGGCCTCTATGAACGCTTCATCTGTGATCTTGTCGTGCGGCTGACTATCTTTTATCTTCATCGTCATCATGGACGCGGCCTGTACATTCGACCCCGCCGTTCATAAAATCTTCAAAGGCGTCGATTATTAGCGGATCGAATTGGGTCCCTTTGTTTTGTTTTAGCTCAGCAAGGCCGAATGCGGCCGTCTTTGCCTTTCGATATGGGCGATCCGAGGTTATGGCGTCGAAACTGTCTGCCACCGCCAGGATCCGGGCAAGATAGGGTATGTCGTTACCGCTAAGTCCATCGGGATATCCATTGCCATCCCACCTCTCGTGGTGATTTCTTATTATCGCCTTTTCGACCGGCATGATGCCGAGGTGTCCGACTATCTCTTCGCCGATCAAGGGGTGCGATTTGATTATTTCATACTCTTCTTTCGTGAGCCTACCCTTTTTAAGCAATATCTGATCCATTATGCCGATCTTGCCGATGTCATGCAAGTGGGCTGCGAATCTCAGGGAATCCATCTCGACAGGTGTACAGCCTAGATGCGATGCCAGTTTCAACGAGAGGTCTGTCACCCGCCTTGAATGCTCCTTTGTGTAGGGATCTTTTGCCTCAAGCGACCTCACTAAGGCCTTGAGCGTTGCGTGCAGATTCAGCGCGACGCTCTCGTAGAGCAGGAGGTTTTCCACAGTGAGGCTCGCCCGTTCGGCTAAGAGGTGGAGGAGAAAAATGGCCTCTTCGCCCAGTATTTTGCCGCTTCGGGATTGGGCGACCGACAAGACGCCGAATACCTCGTTCCTGATGGTGAACGGTACGATTATGCGATCACCGACAGCGGTATTTGCAGCAGATTTTTGTGTATGCATGAAGGACTCGCCTGTGATCATCACCGGCATCCCATCCCTTGCTACCTTTGCACAGACGTCTTCTCCGTCCAACGCTATCTCGTTCCATGCGGCCGGATATGCCCCTGCTGCGCCCATCAGTATCAGCTTCCTGGCCTCATGATTTGCCACCCAGAAACACGCCTGCCTGGTCTCGGTAAGGGAACATGCCATTGTCGCCACCTTTTCGTATAGTTCATGGGTACTCTTCACCCTACTCAAATTATCGCTGATGTTAAAGAGTATGGACTGCTCCTTTATTTTCTTTTCAAGTCGGCTGTTTATCTCCTCAATAACCTTTTTGGCCTTCAGTTCCTCTGTTAAAAAGAGGTTTTCGATCAGTATCTTTCGTTCGCGCATGGCCCGTTCCATAATCACCTGAAGCTGGTTAAACTTGAACGGTTTTGCAATGAAATCAGAGGCGCCTGCACGCATGGCATCTATTATCAAATTCATCGAAGGCAGCCCTGTGATGACGATTGCTATAATTGTTCGGTCCTTTTCTTTGACGCGGCGTATGAACTCCAGACCGTCCATGCCGGGCATATTTATATCCGAGATTATGCAATCGACCCTTTCAAGGTTGTGTAGAAGCATAAGGGCGTCGAAGGCGTTTGAGGCGTCTATGACATCAAACCCGTCAAGCCCTGTAAAATATTGGGCTATAGCCTCCCTTACAGCCTGCTCGTCGTCTACGACCATTATACGGAATTGTTCGGACCGGTCGGGTCCTTTTTCGGCATAGGCAAGCTTCGGCGTAACAAAGTTGATGTCGGCCATAATCATCTTATCCCGCTATGTTCATGACAAATTAGAGCCATTTGAGTAGTCCTTTTTTGAGGGCCTTGAATTCATCTTTGTCGATAAGACCTTCCTTCAAGAGGGCTGCAAGCCTCTCGATCTCCTGGAGCGCCTCCTTGCCCGATAAATTTTCAACATAAGTCAGGGGTGGGGCCCACTCAGGTGCAAAGATATTTACATGCGGATCGGGGTCCCGGTTAGGGGCTTTTTCCCCGGCATCTTCGATCCTTTTTGTCTTTTTTGCGTCTTCCAGACCCATTTGCAGGAGTTGATTTTCGCGCCTGAGCCTAATCTTTTCGCATGCATTGTCAACGCTGATCTGCATTTCTTCGAGCCTGAATGGCTTCCTGATATAGTCATACGCCCCTTGCTTTACAGCCTCTATAGCGGTTTCGATGGAGGCGTAGCCTGTCATGATTATCACAAGGATATCTGGATAGAGCATCTTGGCGGTTTTTAATACCTCCATCCCGTTCACGTCGGGCATCATGAGGTCGGTTATCAAGATGTCACAGTGGCCCTCGTGCAGTCTGCGCACGGCCTCAGAGCCGCTGTTGACAAGGGCAACGTCCCTGTCCACCTTGGACAATACCTCAAGCAGGATGTCACCTATATCCTTTTCGTCTTCCGCAATGAGGATGCGGAGTTTTTCGTCAGGAGCGGTCTCGATCTCTGTTTGTCTCCTTTTTAAACATACTTTACTGTCATGCACAAAAGATCGTATATTATTTTTAAGTCTATCACAGATCTGATTTTTTACGAGCGGTTCACTCTTTAATCATCGGATAAAAGGAGCATGAACTTGAACTATCTACCCCTTGAACCTCTTAGACTTCTCGAAATGCCCGTAGACAAGGCCGAGGCGCTTTTCAACCGGCTCCCGCTTAAGGATCAGGCGACAATGGTCCTTGGGGTGCCGTGGGAAAGGCGCCAGGACCTCATCCTGATGTCAAAAAATGCGCGGGATCTCGTGCGAGGAATGCCTGCCGAGGAACTTTTTTGGACCATCAAGGCCGTTGGGCCGCAGGATGCGCTTCAGATCGTAGATATGGCGGCGCCCTCACAGCTACAATTCATCTTTGATTTTGATTGGTGGCGCAAGGACAACCTTGTGCCTGAAAAGATCATAGCCTGGCTCATACTTCTCTTCGAGGCCGGGGAGGAGACACCTGGGGCGTGGATACGCTGGATCTCGAAACAGGACGAGACGCTCCTGCCCCTGATCCTGCGGCGTTTTGTACAGATACAGAAGCGCTCTGACGACCTTGACCTTCAGGAGGCGCGGGATGTGCTCCCTGCCTTTACCCTGGATGACGTATATTTCATCGCCTTTAAAAGAGATGAGTTAGCACCGCTTATGAGCCGTTTCTTGAACGAGATTATAGCTGGATCCGAGGGCCTTTACAGGGATGTGATGGAGACCATCCTGTGGGAGACCGACGCAGAGGGCCTTGAGACCGCTTTTCGGTTGAGAAACGCCAGGCTCAGTGACTTAGGCATACTAGATTATTACAGTTCCTTGGATATCTATGCCCCCATAACCCAGGATCAGGTAAGAAAGATAGACGACGTCGGATGTGACATCCTGGGTTCGAACGCAGAAGAAGATCTGATGCCGGCGTTCATTCCGACGCTCTATATGGGGGATTATCCAGCCCTCCGCGAGGCAGTAATGGGAATCGCAGGTTCGCAGTCCATGGAGAGGATTATATTTGAATGGGTTGGCGCTGCCAACAAGATCTTGATGGCAGAGAATGTCGATCTGGACGACTTTGAGGCGCAGAGGAAGACGCTTCTGAGTGTAGCCGCCGCCCTGAATCTTGCGATCGAGTTGCTTGCAGCTGGGGAAAAAGGGGCCCATCCTGTTGATATTCTAAGGGAGCGTGTACTTGAAGACCTGGTTCGTCTTGCAAATACAAAGATTAGGGCATTGAGATCGAGGGTCAGGCGTATGATGGATGAGGGTCTCATCTCGAGGGAGTTCCTCCACCTGCCTGATTCATGGGAATATCTCTTGGAAGGTCTTGTCGTGACGCCGAGGCCGAGGTTTTGGGACCCCGATGTCGGCGACTATGTCGATTTTCAGGGCATTGCACAGGTCAAGCAGGCTGAAGATCGGTTGAATGAGATAGAGACCTGGGGCCTCTTGATGGCAAGGATTGAGCCGCACTGGGGCGTATGGCGTGACACCCTCTCATTCAAACACACCAATTTCAGGCAATTCAGGGAGTTGACCTGGCAGCAGGCCCTGCTTACGGCCTTGGCCAACAAGGCCCTTGGAGGTGAGCTTGTCATAAGACCGGTTAGGGGAAAAGACCTCATGCGCTTAAGAGACATCTGGTTCGGGTCAGGGTGGAAGGGCGAAGGCGCGGTCCCGTCTGGTGCGGTTGTGATTGAGGAGGCCATGTCGGCCGTAAGACCGTTGGCCGTCAAGTCCGGTGTTGAAATCGACACCCTTCACCGGATGATAGTTGGGATGTTGAACGGTTTTTACGACGAGATAAAGGGGCTTGTCCCTGACGCAGAGATAGACGGCAGGTTCATCGCCGCCGTGTGGACAGAGATCGGGCCGGACGCAGGGGATCAGTAGGCGTAAAGCACGGACAGCTGTGCGTTTTCGCGGGGATTTACTGCATTTTGGCCCTGTATCTCGATACGGTACATGTATGGAAGGTGCTGGGGAACGACAACGCCTCCGCCTGAGGTTGCCACTCCTTCCCCTTCGAGCTGTACATCTGATTGGGAGCTGTTGCCAGGGACCGTGTCGACTATCTTGGCAAATACGGTGATGTCTGGCTGAGATGCCGGGAATTGGAAACGAAAGGCCAGATCAGGGTTTGTTGTGGGGTTTAACAAATTGCCGAGCCCGCAGGTGTTCCAATTGGTGCCTGTATTCAATGTGGTCAATTTAGCGGTAAAACATGCATCGGAGGCCTGGGCGTTCAGCAGGCCGCCGTAATTCCCCAATGAACTCAAAGAGGCGCCAGCTGTGTTGCTAATAGCCCTTGGTATGACGTCTTTGGTCATTATGTCGAGGATGCCGTAAGAGGCCTCGAGTGCGGTCTGATAGCGTTTTTGAGAGCCGCTAGACCAAATGCCGCTCTGCACCATCACGAGCAGACCCCCGATCATCAGGAGCCCTATTACTGCAAGCAGCATGGCAGTGATCAGTGCCACGCCCTTTTCGTTTTCCAATATCTTCATAGACGCCTTACCTCAGATTTTCGGGCTTGACTGACAACGTATAGACCTTCCATCGGTAGTTTTGCCAGTTGCCGCCTATGGTAGCGGCAAGGTCGAATTCATGGCCAGTCGTGGCATCATCGCCTACGATGACCTTGCTGTTTGGGTAGGTATAATTCCTGTCCATATTGCCCTCATGGGACAGGACATAAACCCTTACCTCTTTAAGCTGATCTCTGATCTGTTCGGCGGTCAGGCCGTTCAGGCCATTTGCACCCGTTATGGTATCAACGACGCCGTCTCCATTGGTGTCGAGGCGGTACGCCACCTGAAAATCCGCTACACAGTCCATGAGCGGGAGAAAGGTTTGGCCTCCATCAGCCTGATTGATCGTGGCCTTTTCAAGGACGCCCGTATTGGGGGCGCAGTGGGCAGGGACATTGGCGTTGCTTATGAAGTAATCGGCCCTGTTGAACGGCATCCTGAGGTTGTTATCGTGACCGACCCCATAGATAATATACTCGCCTGGATTTTGAGGCGAAAATGCAGGCGAAAAGGGGGCTGTAGAGAAGTTGGTCCAAAACGCCCCTCCATTCATCACAAGCTGCCGGTATGACCCGTTGCCCGCATCGGGCCTTATGACGATTACCTTGTCACTGTCAGTCAGGTCATCGGCGCCCCAGGTATGAACCGTGACGTTATTGGCGGCGTCACGTACAATATAAGTCCATCGCTGGGCGGTATCGCTTTGCGCCGCTATGGTCGATTTGATGACCAGATAGTCTGAATTATTTATGCCGGTATTGTCGCCGCTCACCACCGCCCTTGGAATTCCATTCGGTGCGTCGTTATAGGCTACCGCAGGGTTTGTCGCCGCTTCGGAATAGTTGATGACCGCTGGGTCCTGCGCCGACGGGTTTTGAAATGACCACGGGAGGCCGTAACCCGCATGTTCGATGTCGTTTCGCAATATATCAAGCCCTATAGAGGACTCCAGTTTTGTCTCGGCTATGCCGGATTGCTGCACCGTGTGTCCGATCAATTTTGTAAATGTATTGGTAATTGCGGCCATGATTATGCCCAGTATGGCCATATAGACCATCAGCTCTATCAAAGAAAAGCCTAATTGAGAAAAAATATCTGGTTTTAAAATAGTCTTTTTCATCAGATGTCATTTACTATAATAGAGCTTATTGTATGTTGATAGTTGATGCCCTTATCACTCCATGTTACCTGTACATCTATTCTTTTTATGTCTGTTGTAATATCTGTCACCCTGTCGCTTGTATTGTAATTTATTTGCCCGCTTCTTATATTTCTGACGACGGATACTGGATTGGTCCAATTCGGTGCCGTCGCCGCCAATGAGGCAAATGGAAGGTCCTTAAGCCTGTTCATCTCTTCCTCGGCGACATTTATCGCCTCATCCCTGAGCACATTGGTTTTGTTGTTCGCAATGGCTGAATTGAGGCCGGCAAGGATCCCGAGCATGGCGATCATGAAGATAAACATGGCGATCATCAGCTCAACCAGTGAAAATCCTTTATCTTGCCTGGCAATTAGTTGCATTGCAAGCGACCCCCCAATTTATCTTTCCCATATTGATCCTTGTTTGACTTATGATGATGCAGTTATATGCAGGATTTTGTTGTGAAAATATACAGATTGTCTGATTTTGGCCTGGCGGTATTGTAAGTAGTCCACGCCTATCGAATGTCATGGTATTTGCAGCATAAGTTATTGGGAAATTAGCATATTGTATTGTGGTTGTTGCAACTCCTGCGTCTATATTTCCGTCTCCGTCAGCGTCAGGTCCTATGATCATTGTATTAGGAGTTAGATTCACTATATAATTTATGTTTTGTTTCATTGCGTCGTTTCTTGCCCTCATCAAGGCAGCATAGCTTTCTTTGGTATAGCGTTCTATTGTATAGCGTTCATTCCATTGATTGAAGCCCATGACTGCGATGCTCGCCAGGATAGCCATTATCGCTATCACCACCATTAGCTCGATCAATGTAAAGCCTTTCCGTCCTCTCATACTATTTTTCCTGGACATGGATGACCTTTTTAATGGGCAGGGGATTTGTAACGACCATCAGGCCTTGTCCGGTCGGCGGAACGCCGAGGATGGCGTTGCTCTTTCTGTTGGAGCTGTTGGGGAATGTCCCTGTTTTATTTGACAGATCCAGCTCCTTTATCTCGCCTGTCGAGACCTGTATCATGACCTTGCCTTGCAGGGCATAGCCCACGCTTCCGCCCGTCTTGTAGTCGATCGTCCAGAGATATGTGCTTCCGCCGTAGCCGCAGATATCCGCAGATGGGGCGAACGTCAGGAAAAAGACCGCGCCGTTCGTGCTCGAGGTCGGGTTCGAAATAACCCTCTCCGCGCCGAAGTTCGAATTTGCTGGATCTAGGTTTATGAACCAGCCGGTTTTGCCACTTGGCAGGTCTCCATTGGTCGTTGTTATGCTGCCTGTCTGGTCCTGGAGCGTGGTTTTGTCAAAAGCGGTATTGCAGCTAAGGGCGATATCTGAATTGATATAGCATGGCTCCTGTATTCCATATAGCTTCCGCTGGGTTGTCAGGTCATCAGTCTTGTAGAAATATCGCCCTTCGCCGAAATAGAGCCAGAGGAGGCCGTTTTTTCTGTCAAGAAGTTTTGCGATGGAGCCGGTGACAGGCCCTATCCCGTCGATTACCTTGCTTACAGTCCACTGACTCGGGTCAGGATTGTCGTTCATTATAAGCCTCAATACCCCGCCGCCCCATGTTGGATTGCTGGTATTACAATTTGCAGTGCATTGTGTATATCCGACATAGACTGCATCGTCAGAATAGTTGCCTGCATTGTTTGTATCGTTTCTTTCAAGGTCAATGGTGGCGTTCTGAAGAGATCCTGCAAAGGCATTGG
>NZ_JBMFRG010000054.1:0-13243 GCF_049968175.1 Dissulfurimicrobium sp. | reverse complement strand
GGACGGTGGTGAGGTCTTGAACCTTGGCCAAAGATACATCGCAACTCAAGGCGCAGAGGCATGGAATCCTGTGTTCGACGTGACGCCGTCCAGCCTCATCTCAGCCATCATAACGGAACGCGGCGTACTCTTTCCACCATACGGTCCTGCCATCAAGGCATGTCTGTCAGATGATTTCAAAGACGCCCCCACAATCTGACCCTGACCTCAAGCAGCTGGATCACCAGGCCTTTATGGAACTTGCCCTTGCCCTTGCCGGAGAAAGCGCCGAACGCGGCGAGGTGCCGATAGGGGCTATCCTCGTAAACGGCCGGGGCGAGATACTGGCAAGGGCCAGGAATATGGTCATAGAACTCTGCGACCCCACGGCCCATGCAGAGATACTAGCCCTGAGGGGCGGGGCGGAAAAGACAGGCAATTATAGGATTGCGAACGCCACACTCTATGTTACGATAGAGCCATGCCCGATGTGTGCAGGGGCCATGGTGCTCGCCCGTATAGACAGGTTGGTATTCGGAGCGAGGGATGCAAAATCAGGGGCATGTGCAAGCCTTTACAATATTGTTCAGGATAAAAGGCTCAATCACCGGATCGAGGTCATCGAGGGCATACTGGAAGGGCGATGCAGGGAGATGATCCAGGGCTTTTTCAGGGCAAGGCGCAAGGGTTTTTGTCACAACGGAGAGGTACCGAAGCGGTTGTAACGGGGGCGACTCGAAATCGTCTGTCCGCGTGAGCGGACCGTGGGTTCGAATCCCACCCTCTCCGCCAAGTTTGCAAGCGGCTTTAAAAACAGCGCAGCACTTTTTTAAGCCTTTTAACTGTTTTAAAATTATTCCTTAAAGACGCCCTTATGAAACCTTTTTGCGGCGTTTATCAGGCCTTCCGCCCAGCCTTTTTGCCAGAGGGCGTGGACGTGTGTATATGTGCCAAAGCAATTTTTGTAACATATACCGTCCGATGCGCCATCAAAGCCATATCCCCGAATGACCTTGCATGTGAATGCGCCGGATGTGCCTGGGTCAGCAATGACCGGTTTTGAATAATGAAATTCATGGCCCTTGATGACCTCAGTCCGCTTATAAAACGGGTTTTCACGCATGACCTCAATCGTGCTGTAGCCATGTCCTACAGGCCGTTCATGCACCACAAAATCCCAGCCAAAGACACCTGCCATCGGGTATCTTTCCCCCTTCCAGACAATCGCGGCTCCCAGATACATGAGCCCTCCACACTCTGCATAGACAGGGAGGCCCTGTTCAATCCGCCTTTTAAGCTCAGAGAGCATCTCCTTGTTGGCGGAAAGCGCCCTGGCCTGGGTCTCAGGAAATCCGCCGCCTATGTAGAGGGCGTCAATCTCCGGAATGGATTTGTCGTTTATGGCGTTTAAGAACACAAGTTCCACGCCAGCGCACTCGATGGCCTCAAGATTCTCCGGGTAATAGAACTGAAACGCCGCATCACGAAATACCCCTATTCTGAGCCCTTGAGACCTAGTCTTCCTGAAGAGTGGGGCATCCAGGCCTTCTACGTCACACCCGGCCATGTCCCCTGCATCACGAGCCGCCTCCATGAGACCTTGGGTGTCAACATGATCTTTTACAAGTTGCCCAAGCCCATCAAGGGCCTGCTCCGCCTCAGGGTATTCCTCGCAAGGCGTCACACCAAGATGCCGCATAGGAAGCGGGTCTTTTTTCAGGCGAGGAAGAGCCCCAAAGACCTTGACCCCAGCCTCCTCTTCTATCGCCCGCTTGAGCACCGATTCGTGGCGTCTCTGGGCTACTTGATTAAGCACCACGCCGGCCAGATCTAAATCTGGATCAAACGCCTTACATCCCAGACAGACCGCAGCCGCCGTCCTGGTCATCTTGGTGCAGTCAAGTGTGAGAATGACCGGGGCGCGGAGCACTTTGGCAAGTCCGGCGGTGCTCCCTGAACTCTGTGAGTCAGAGCCATCGAAGAGGCCGCGGTTGCCTTCTATGAGCCCAATATCAGCGCCACACACCCTGGTCAAGAAAGACCTTTTGATTACATCATGGGACATGAGAAAGGGATCAAGATTATAACAATTGCTTCCGTTTGCAAGGGCCATCCACCCAGCGTCTATATAGTCAGGCCCTTTCTTAAATGCTGCAATCTTAAACCCCTGCTCACGCCAAAGGCGGATAAGGCCGAGTGTCAAGACTGTCTTTCCCGATCCGCCCCTTATCGCCGAGATCACAAGGCGTGGTGGACAAGATTTTGACATGAGAAAATCCCTTCGATCAAATTTATATCATTTTGTATAACCCATAGCCCGCTGATGCGCCATGCCTCGTTTCCATAGGATATCCCCGCCACGACCCCTCCTCCTGAATCGGAGAGAATCGCTCAAGATCCCATCTAGCCCTCGAATGGTCGCCAGCCATAGGCTCCGCTTTATTTACTTGTCCATTTGATTTTTTTTGTTAAAGTCTCGATAATAAAAATTATTGAGCGGCAGGTATGGATTTTTATTTGAAAATACAGGGGGAAGGACTATGAGGGCTCTTGTAGTGGACGATTCTCAGTCCATGAGGAACATAGTCAAGTCTGGGCTGAAGAAGATGAACCTGTTTGATGAGATCGTCGAGGCTGAAAACGGGCTTCGCGCCCTGGAGAAACTCGAAAACGAAGGCCCCTTCGACCTTGTCCTCCTCGACTGGTACATGCCTGAAATGGAAGGTTTTGACTGCCTTTTGAACATCCGCAAAAGAGAGGAGTGGAACGATACAAAGGTCATGATGGTTACCACTGAAAACCAACAGGAGAACATCATCCGAGCGGTTATGGCCGGGGCCAACGAGTACCTCATGAAGCCCTTCAACGCCGACATGCTGGAGGAAAAGGTTAGGATGGTGCTCGGTCTATGATGATCAAGGTCCTGGTTGTAGACGACTCACTGGTCTTCCGAAAGATATTGACCGAGGCCCTTGACAAGGATCCAGGCATCAGGATAGTTGGGGCCGCTGCAAACGGCAAGGAGGCCTTGCAGCTGATAAGGACTCTAAGGCCGCATCTTGTAGTGCTCGACGTCGAGATGCCTGAGATGGACGGCCTTCAGACCCTGGATGAGATACGCCGTCAGAGGCTCAACGTGGGCGTAATAATGTTTTCAAGCCTTACCATCGAGGGCGCGACAACCACACTTGAGGCCCTGGCAAAGGGTGCGTTTGATTTCGTGCCCAAACCTACGGGCACAGGGGCGTTTTTAGAGAGCGTAAAGCGCATAAAGGGTGAACTTATACCAAGGATCAGGGCCTATGCCGAATCCAAGATCAACAGGGTAATACAGAGAGGCCCGATATCATCTCCTCCAACGGCGCCCGTCCCTAAAACACAGAGGCCTACAAGACAGCCGGACCACACCCAGATCCCGCCCAAACCGGCGCCAGGGCATTTAAAAGAAACCAGACCTTGCACCACCTCGGCCGCACTGGTCCTGAGACGGCTCTTCAGCCCCGAGGCCGTAGCGATCGGCGTCTCGACAGGCGGGCCGAACGCGTTGAACGACGTCATTCCGAGACTCCCGGGCAATTTCGGTCTGCCGATATTCCTTGTGCAGCACATGCCGCCTGTCTTTACAACCCAACTTGCCAAGAGGCTTAATGACAGATCGACCCTTAAGGTGGTCGAGGCGCAAGACGGTATGCTGGTCGAACCTGCAACGGTCTATGTAGCGCCAGGCGATTTCCATATGGAGGTAGACGGTGAAAAAAACAATAGGATAATAAGACTTAACCAGAATCCGCCAGTCAATAGCTGCAGGCCGGCGGTCGATGTGCTGTTTCAATCTATAGCACGGGTCTATGGGGGCAGGGCCATCGCAGTAGTCATGACCGGCATGGGCCAGGACGGCTTCGCTGGCTGCCGGGAGTTGAAGGACAAAGGGGCCGTGATCATCGCCCAGGACAAAGAGACCTGCATAGTCTGGGGGATGCCAAGGTTCGTAGCCGAGGCTGGACTTGCGGACAGGATAGCCCCGCTGGACAAGATAGCGGAATACATACTTGAATTTTCTATGAGAGGGGGCAGGAGATGATCACCCCCGAACAATTCCGCTTCTTTGCAGACCTAGTAAGATCGGCAAGCGGCATCAGCTTGACAATGGGCAAGGAATACCTAGTCGAGAGCAGACTGAATGAACTCTCAAAACTCTTGAATCTACGCGATATCGACGAACTTTACCATAAGGCCGTGCGCCAGATGACGCCTCAACTCAAAAATCAGATAATTGAGGCCATGACCACCAATGAGACATATTTTTTCAGGGATCAGCACCCCTTTGATGCGCTCAAGACCAAGGTCATACCTGAACTCCTTGCAGGAAAGGGTGCCGATGCCAAACTTAAATTCTGGAGCGCTGCCTGCTCAACAGGCCAGGAGCCTTACAGCATAGCGATGATCATAGCCGAACACTTTAGACACCTTGCAAACGGCAAGGTTGAAATCCTGGCAACCGATATCTCAAAACAGGTCATCGAAAAAGGGGCGGCCGGGAGATTCACCCAGGTTGAGGCCAACAGGGGCCTACCCATTACCATGCTCATCAAGTATTTCAGGCAACAGGGGGCGTTTTGGGTGATAAACGATGACATCAAAAATATGGTATATTTTAAAATATTGAATCTTATAGATCCCTTTACAGGGGTCAACGGTTTCGATGTGATCTTCTGCCGCTATGTCCTTATATATTTTGATCAAGAGACAAAACAGCAGATAATTCAAAAACTGGAGAAGGCTTTGAACCTAGGCGGATACCTCTTCTTCGGGGCCACAGAGACGCCGACAGGCCTTTCTCCGGCTATGGAGAGGCTGACCATAGGAAAGACCACCTGTTGGCGTAAAAAAAGACATTGAATGATGGATGAAAGGGTTTTAATTAAACATTAAAATCAACCATTAGGAGGTAAGAATCATGCCGGACATCTTGAAGACCTCAACCATCAAGACGAAACTTCTCATACTCATTACTGTCATCGGGCTTTTTTCCGTCGTCTGCGGCGTAATCTATATGAATTATACCAAAAGCCACCTGACAGACATGATGATCAAGGACCAAATCTACCACCTGCGCACCGAGGTCGACGCCTCTTTAGCAGAAAAGGGCAATTTCGGGCTCTCGGCCGTTATAGGCATTGCTGAAAACGGCACGATCTCAAAGGCCCTGAAGGAAAACGACAGAGACCTTGCGATTGCGCGTCTTAACGGCATAATCGATACCTACAAACAAAACGACAAGAATATAAAGATACATATCCATACGGCGGACCTGAAGTCCTTTGTGCGGAGCTGGGCTCAGGATAAATTCGGAGATGACATCTCGTTTCGTGATTCACTCAGGAAGGTAAAGGAAGAGAAAAAGGCCATGAGTTTTATCGAGGTGGGCCGCGACGGGTTTGCCATCAGGGCCATCGCGCCGATAATCAGGGATGGGCAGTATCTGGGGTCGGTGGAGCTTATCGAGGGCACTGGGGAGATTAGCCGCAAGTTTGCAAAGGAACAAAAGAAATACATCACGCTCTTGAATAAAGATGCCATCAATACGGCCACCCTGATAAGCGAACACGCCGATGTCGGAGGCGGATTTTATGTGGCCAATGACAAGTGGTTTGACAAGGACATGATAGATTTCGCCAAGGGCCTTGATTATCCCAGGCTTTTAAAAGACGGCTATCTCCTGACCGACAAATATTTCATAACATTCAGTCCGCTCAAGGACTTAAAGGGACAGGAGATTGGGATAAATCTGGTCGGAGAAGATGCATCCGTGTTGAAGGAAGAGATCGGGGGCATGGCTAGCGTAGCCTATACGTTCATCTCTCTGATAATCGCCCTGACCATATTCATGGCCCTTGCCATAACCTTCTTCAACATGAAGATTATAATCGGCCCGCTCAACAAGACCGTCTCCTTTGCGCAGGCCCTGGCCGAGGGCGATTTCACGACAAGGCTAGACATAGACAAACACGATGAGATAGGCGCCCTGGCAAAGGCACTCACAGAGGCCAAGGACCAGCTTGCCGACATGATAAAGGGCGTGGACAGGGCTGCGGGTTATGTGTTTGAGGAATCGAATACGCTCGGCGGCTCCACAGAGGAACTTGCAGGCGTTGCGGCTGAGGTCAGAAACAGATCGGAAGAGATAAAACACGGGGCCGAAAGGGCGGGCGCCGGGGTTTCGAGCCTTGCTGCGGCCATGGAAGAAATGACAGCCACCATCTCCGAGATCGCCCAAAATACAAACGGCGCAAGGAATATCGCGGTACAGGCGAGCGAGGAGGCCAAAAACGCCCAGGAGATCATACACAGACTCGCCGAGGCCTCGGCCAAGATAGGCGAGACCAGCAAGATCATCGGGAGCATCGCGGAACAAACAAACCTCCTGGCGCTCAATGCCACCATCGAGGCGGCCAGGGCGGGTGAGGCAGGCAAGGGCTTTGCCGTAGTAGCCAACGAGGTCAAGGAGCTCGCCAAACAGACAGGTACATCCGTCGTCGAGATCGACGAGATCGTAAAAGGACTTCAGCAAGGGGCCAAGGAATCCGTGAGTGTCGTCGAACAGGTCGTTGGGACGATTCAACAGATGACCGAGCATTCCGACAGCATCGCCGCCACCGTTGAAGAACAGACTGCCACAGTGAGCGAGATCAGCCGCCGGGCGCAGGATGTCAACTCAGAGGTCGGCGAAATAATAAATATGATTACAAACGTAGCGTCGGCCGGTGAAAAGACCAGCGAAAGTGCACAGACGGTGAAAACGGCCTCGGACAAACTGAAAGACCTCTCTGAAGAACTCAGAAAGCGTCTCGGCGTATTCAGGCTTTAAATCGGGAGGCGGCTATGGCCATAGAAAACGATATCCTCAAAGACTTTCTGTCGGAATGTAAAGAAAACCTCGAATTGCTCGACCAGCAGTTCGTCGAGCTGGAGCAAAAACCTGAAGACGCCGAACTCATAAAGAGCATCTTCAGGACTATTCATACCATAAAGGGGACATCCGGCTTCTTCGGCTTCACGACCCTTGAAGCAATCGCCCATTTCGGAGAAGATATACTCTCCAAACTCAGGGACGGGACGATCAGAAACAATGAAGACATCACAACGATGCTTTTGAGGGCAGTCGACCACATAAAGGCCATCATTGTCGCACTTGAACAGACAGGCAAGGAGCCGGACGACCTGACATACCTGGACTTCATTGTGGAACTGAGGAATTTCGCCGAGAAGGTCATAAAACAGCCGGCGCGGACATCCCCGTCCGAAACCGCCCAGACTGAGGTATCGGGTGTGGAGGCTGGGCCCAGCGCATCGACCGCTGCGATAGAACAGGCCGCCGCGACACCAAAGATCCCAGAAACAGGTACTGAAATGGGTACTGAATCGGAGACACCGACACCGCTTAGGTCGGAGGCACCGAAGAAAACAACTAACGCCTCCGAATCCGAAAGGCCCGAATCCAGTCAATCCGTCTCTCCACCGCCGACACAGCAGCACCTCACCGAGACCCATGTACGCGTAGACGTCCAGCTCCTCGACAACCTCATGAACCTAGCCGGCGAGTTGGTCCTTTCAAGAAACAGGTTGACGCAGCTCGCCAACCAGATGAACAATATCGATCTGTTGGCTGCAAATCAGCACATGAGCCTGATAGTCACTGAGATGCAGACACAGATCATGAAGACCAGGATGCAGCCGATCGGAAACGTCTTCAACAAGTTCCCCAGGATCGTCCGCGACCTTGCAAAAGCCGCACAGAAACAGATACAGCTCCGGATAGAAGGCGCAGAGACCGAGCTTGACCGCTCGATAATCGAATCCATCAAGGATCCGCTTACTCATATGGTGAGAAACTCCATAGACCACGGGATAGAACCGGCGGATATCCGTATCCAGAAAGACAAGCCGGCGGTAGGCGTATTGGTCATGCGCGCCTACCATGAAGGCGGCCAGGTGATCATAGAGATACAGGACGACGGCGCAGGCATAGATCCTAAAAAGATCAGGGCAAAGGCCGTCGAAAAGGGGCTGCTCACCCCTGAAAAGGCGCAGGCGCTCTCGGACAGAGACGCCCTCATGCTCATATTCCAGCCCGGTTTCTCCACCGCTGAGAAGGTCACCAATATCTCGGGCCGGGGTGTAGGCATGGATGTTGTGAAGACAAATATCGAAAAACTGGGCGGTGTGGTCGACCTTCAGAGTGAACCCGGCGTCGGGACAACCGTAAAGATAAAGATCCCCTTGACGCTGGCCATCATACCGGCGCTCATAGTCAAAACAGCCGGGGAACGCTATGCCATACCCCAGGTAAACCTTGTGGAGCTGGTGCATCTGCAACCCGAGACCATCGCAAGGGATGTGCAGCTCATAGGGAATGCGGAATTCTATCGTCTTCGCGGCCAGATACTACCCCTTGTAAGACTCAGAGACATCTTCAAGCTTGGGCGGGGTGCAGACGCGGGTGCCACGACATCATCATCCAAATCCAATGCCGACAATGCCGTGACAGTCGAGGCAGCCGATCATGAAACCATGAACATAGTCGTACTGAACTCGGGGGAAAGACAGTTCGGACTCGTAGTCGACAGCATAAACGACTCTGAGGAGATCGTAGTAAAACCCCTCGGTGACCACTTGAAACACATCCCGTGTTATGCCGGCACCACTCTCATGGGAGACGGTAGGGCCGCATTGATCCTAGATGTGGTTGGCATAGCGTCCACCCTAAACCTCAGGGCCGAGGAGACACTGAAGCAGACTAAGTTGGTGGCCGAAAGCGGGGTCAAGGAAGAAGATCAGCAATTCTTGCTCCTCTTTACTGTAAATCCGGACGAATTCTTCGCCATCCCCCTCGCGCTCGTAAACCGTCTAGACAAGATAAAGGCAAACCGAATCGAGCACATAAGCGGAAGGGAGGTCATTCAGTACCGCAAAAAGTCCATGCCGGTCATTCGACTGGAAAACTATCTCCCCATTTCGCCCTTGCCCGAACAGGATGAATATCACCTGATAGTCTTTAATATGAACGATAAAGACATAGCATTCCTCGTATCGAAGATCGAGGACAGTATAAATATCGCCATAAATGTAGATGAAGAGAACTTCAGGCAGGACGGCATCTTGGGCTCTGCCATCATCAGGGACCGAACCACCCTGTTTTTAGACGTATATCAAATAATAAATATGTACAACCCCGACTTCTTCATCAGATACAGGCAAGGCAGCGGTTTCCAGGGCGGCAGGATACTGCTGGCTGAAGACTCCGGTTTCTATAGAAACCTCTTGAGTTCATACCTGTCATCCGCCGGATTCGATGTGATATCCGCCGAAGACGGCCAGGATGCATGGGAAAAGCTACAGCAGGAATCCTTCGACATAGTCATCACGGACATAGAGATGCCGAGGCTGAGCGGCTTTGAACTCACCAAAAAGATAAGGGAAGACGAACGGCTGAAGACCATCCCGGTTATTGTGGTGACCTCGCTTTCCGGTGAGGATGACAAGCGACGGGCCTCCCGGGTGGGGGTGGACGCCTTCCATGCAAAACTGGAGCGGGATATGGTCCTAAAATCGGTCGAGTCGCTTCTGAACGCCCAAAAAGTTCAAAATCTTGAACAGGCCGCATAGCCAAGGTTGGAAAGTCGAAAGGAGGAAAGACAAATGGAACGGCGATCAGTAAGCGCCATACCGGCGAAGACGAATAATACAGCCCTGGCCGGTACCGACAACGGCATCGACGAAATTATAGCCGTCGAGCAGACCAGGCAGTTTGTTACATTTTATGCGGGTAAGCACTTCTTTGGCTTACCTATCGACAATGTGATAGAGATCAACCGCTGTCTCAATGTGACCCCGGTACCGCTTGCACCCGACTATGTCTCCGGGGTCGTAAACCTGAGGGGGCACATACTCACCGCCATACACCTTGGACGGCGCATAGGACTTGAAAATACAAACGAACCAAAAGAATACAACAACGTAATAGTAGGCAGGCGTGAGGAACCAATAAGTCTGCTTGTAGAACATATCGGAGACGTCATATCGGTACCCAAGGCCGAGATAGAACCGCCACCCGATCTATTGGCGGGCATCAACGTAAAATTTGTAAAAGAGGTATGTAAGCTGCCTGGCAAACTCCTGGTCATCCTCGACTGCAACGCCCTTGAAAGCCAGGGCCTCTCGAGCCGTCGCAGGAGCAGTGCCGGAAACATATAGTCAATGATATTGCTTATGAAAAAAGGAGTTTATGGTATTGGCAATCAGCCGACATGATCGTGATGGAGATCCGTGGATGGTGCTCGGTCTTTCTCCTGGCGCGAGCCGCGAGGAGATCAGGCAGGCGTACAGAAGGCTGGTGAGGCTTTGCCATCCTGATATTGCAAGGCCTTCCTTGCACGGCATAGACACCTTTTTGCGCATCAGGGCCGCCTATGAGCAACTCATCCAAGGTCTCACTAACATAACACCCGGACACACAAAGACAACGAACAAGCCAGATCGTAATGAGATCGAAGACGGGGCGTTCTTTTTTTTGAATGTCACCGCCGAAGAGGCATTTCGTGGGGCTGCAAAAAAGATAACAATTGCCGACAGGGAGGCCATATGCCCTGAATGCAGCGGCTCCGGACGCGCCTATGCGGATCCAGCGGCAACAAGAAACGGCATATGTATATGCGCAGACTGCAACGGCACAGGGCGCCGGGCCTTGGTATGGGGCACCGAAAACTTGTTTGTCGTCTGCGCCACATGCTCCGGAACGGGCTACGTAGGCCAACCGCCATGTAGGCTTTGCCGGGGCAAGGGGTGTATCGTCATAACAAGGGACATAACCGTTCGCCTACCGAAAGGGGTTAGGAACGGCGAGGTGTTGAGGCTCCAGGGACAGGGTCCATGGCGTGCGGACAAAAATGCAAGGGATCCGGCCTTTGTGGAAATAAGGGTGGAATTCCCTGAAGGCTGGAGGCTTGACGGCCTTGATATCTATACAAGACTCGACATCGACATCTGGACCGCGCTTATGGGGGGCAAGGTAAGCGTGGCGGCGATCGACAGCACCTTACTCATAGATATACCTCCAGGGCTTGCGCAGGGAGAAATCATCACCGTAGCCGACAAGGGCTGGACAAACGAGACTGGTGAGAGGGGAAGACTTTTCCTAGCTGCAAACCTGATCCTTCCCAAGGGTAAACCGCCAAATGAGGCGATGGCGCTAATAAACCTCCTCAAAAACCTCTGGCCAACAGACAATGCCAGGCGGCAGGCCCTGCCTAGCACCTAGCAAGGCAATGCGCCTATCCAGCCCGACAACTGATTGTCCATTCAGTTATACAAGCACTACAGACATTGTCGTTACACAGACAGAGGGATGACGATCCGAGGGTCCCGATGTCCATCCTGCGGCAGGCCGGCGGGTAAACAGCCTTGAATCCGGCGCCAGCCTTTGCACCTGGCGCTCTTTTAGCCTGGACCTGATGTGCTGCACCAAGACCCTTCGCGACCAGCCATGTTTGATGGTCTGGCGGGCATACCAAAGCCGAGTGTTTGGCTCGTCCAGTTTCTCCAGCAGTGTCAGGTTGTGATACCATGAAATTTGTGCAAGTGTCTCTTGTACGGTTGTCTGATCCGGCCAGGCCGCGGCAAAGGCGCGCATGTATTTGAGGTTCCGCGGCGATAACCCCTTCATGCCAGGAAAGGCCTCGCGCAGGTCCCTGGCTAGCCGGTCGATGACCTTGGCCCCCCAGCCTGACCGGGCCTGCCGCACCAGAATCATCCGCCCAACTTCCCAATACAGGAGCACCATGGCCGAATTGGCCGTTGATACATTCCGCATGCGTTCTTCCTGAATAAAGTGCGCCCAATTATCAAGACAGTAAGACGGCGTTTTTAAGTTACACTTTGAGCCTGCTTTATTAATTGTTCCTGCCATAACAAATCTCTGCCGGTGTCTGTATGCTGCGCCTTATGCTGAAAACAATATAAAATTATAAGGCCTTTGACCTTATTGACCAAAGGCCCACTCAATACAACACCCTCTTTTTTAATTAAGAGGCTTTCTCACGCTTTTTGCTTGAAGGCGGTGTTGGAACGTTTGAACCATGACATTCTTCGCAGTTGCCCTGTGCCGTTATGTCATATTCTTCCGGCGGGAATAGGCCCTTGGTTTCATATTTGCCGTCTTTCCATTCATTCAAAAGCTCTACGACACGGTAGGTTACGCTTGCAGCAACACGGGCGCACCTGTCCTTTCTCTCTGGGCTTCCAAGCGGTTTATTCGCGGCCTTCATCCATTTACCTACTGAAATATGACAAAGCGGAGAATGGCTTACGGTGTGTGGTAATCCGGCGGTTGTTTTCGGATTCTTTGGAACAAAGACCGGCATATTCGCATCCGAATACCACTGCATCACCTCGGAACCCATCAGTATGGCGTCCGTGTGGTTTTCCCATACGCTTGGTTCAAGTTTCTCTGGCCCAACTATCATATTTATGACCATAGTCGCCCCTGCAAGCGAACCGCATATCGTCCCCCAGCCGCAGGTGCCCCCTTCAAGATAAATAAAGTGATCAATGGGAAATGCCTTATAAGGCCCGCCCGCCTTTTCCCTGAGCTGGCCAAAGATACTGCTGATTACAGCTCCTCCGCAGTATAGCCTGTACCACTCCTTGTAGGCTATCTCGGCGCTCGTTGCGGGATCAAGCTTCACATAAGGCCACGGCCACCTTTCAGATGGCTGACCCTTGGCCTCTGCCGAAGGCAGGCCACTTAACTGGGCATAGGCTGCCCCCACCGCAAGCGCGCTTGCCCCCGCAATAAATCCCCTTCTCGACAACTTGTTGTCAAACATTCGATCCTCCCTGGTTAAGGTTATATTTATTTAAATATAACGATATAGAAACAAAGATTGCTTATTTTGTCAAGACTAAAAATTATCTAAAATTATCTATCTAAAAACCCTGTCTGCCCGCGCCGCCCTGAGATCTGTAAGTCGAACGGAACATACGGAACCTCGTTCAGTTGTGGAATTTCAGATGGTCCGCAAATAGTCACAGGATTTAAAATGGAATAATATCCCATCAATTTTTTGTCCCATTTTAAATTTACTATTTGCCGGTATCATTGCATATCCATCTGCCTGGCTGACGCTTGATATTGCCCCGGAGTGTTTAAATGTGTTTTCAGCGTAAACCTTTCCTTCTGCCTCTTTAAGTTTAAACGGCATTAAAG
>NZ_JBMFRG010000053.1:0-13271 GCF_049968175.1 Dissulfurimicrobium sp. | reverse complement strand
AGAGTCGCTCCCCGTCCGGGGAGCGTGGATTGAAACATGTCATTCCCAACCTTGAGGCTTAGGGCAGTGGGTCGCTCCCCGTCCGGGGAGCGTGGATTGAAACCTCAAAAGAGGATGGAGGACGATCTCGCCGCCCTGTCGCTCCCCGTCCGGGGAGCGTGGATTGAAACCACCCAGAACCGGAGGCCTCCGCGCTTGAATGCGGTCGCTCCCCGTCCGGGGAGCGTGGATTGAAACTACGCCGATATGACCGCCTCGACGCCTTGACCGCGTCGCTCCCCGTCCGGGGAGCGTGGATTGAAACGAACGAATTGAAACAAGAATATTCGCTGGTCCAAAGATAACTGCACCCTTCGCTCCTGCTTCAATAACATAGACTGAAACTACACAAGTTATCCGTATAGATATTTAATGATAAAAACAGCTATCTTGCTACCCTAACCCTGGTATCGTCCGGATTTGACCGATTGTATTTGCCTTGATGAAATGATAAAAGTACTAGACGATGGTGAACAGCTAGACCACCAATCGAACTATATAACTGTATACAATATCCGACGTCGCCTACGAGAAAGGACACAGTGATAGCATGAAAACCCAAACAGACATTGAATCTATCTTTCCGACCCAGGCGGACATCCCGGAACGCCACCGCTTGGACGTCCCCATCGAACAACGAACCTATCTAATATACGGCGAGATGAGACGGTGGAACGGCCCTGTGGAAGACGTCTATTCCCCTGTCTGTATAAAAAATGGATGGAACATGCAACAGGTACGCTTAGGAAGCTATCCCCTTATGGAAGAATCTGATGCGCTCCAGGCCCTTGACGCGGCACTTAGGGCCTATGAAAACGGCAGGGGGCATTGGCCGACCATGACTGTTGCGGAACGTATCTCCCATGTACAAACCTTTGCCAGCCGGATTAAAAAACGCCGTGATGAGGTGACACGTCTCCTTATGTGGGAAACAGGAAAGTCACTGGCCGGATCCGAACAGGAATTCGACCGCACCATTGAATACATCACCAATACTATAGATGCATTGAAAGATTTGGACAGGGTCTCATCGCGCTTTGTCATAGAACAGGGCATAATCGCCCAGATAAGAAGGGCGCCGCTGGGCGTCGTCCTTTGTATGGGCCCTTACAACTACCCCCTGAACGAGACATTCGCAACATTGATCCCCGCCTTAATCATGGGCAATACCGTTATCTTAAAGCCGCCACGTTACGGGGTCCTGCTGTTTTCGCCTCTTCTGGAGGACTTCAGGGAGTCTTTCCCGCCTGGTGTCATAAACACCATCTACGGCAAAGGCCGATCCATTGCCCCTCCGCTTCTCCACACAGGGAAGATAGACGCCCTGGCCTTCATCGGTACAAGCAAGGCTGCGAACGCCCTCTACAAAGAACATCCTAAGCCACACAGACTCAGGCTGGCCCTGGGTCTGGAGGCCAAAAATCCGGCAATAGTGTTGCCTGATGCAGATATGGATCTTGCGGTGAGGGAGTGTATCTCTGGTAGCCTTTCCTTCAACGGCCAACGTTGTACGGCACTGAAGATCATCTTCGTGCAAAAAGACATAGTCGACGAGTTTCTGGGACGGTTCCTTAACGTCTTAGGCGGCCTGAAAAGGGGCATGCCATGGGAAGACGATGTGTTCATAACCCCACTTCCTGAAAAAGGAAAAATCGAGTACCTCACAGAGTTGATAGACGACGCTGAGGCATTTGGCGCAAGGGTCCTGAACCATGGCGGCGGAAAGACTGTAAAGACCTTTTTTGAACCGGCTGTGGTCTATCCGGTCACAAAAAAGATGCGTCTCTATACCGAAGAGCAATTCGGCCCGATTGTGCCCGTCGTCCCATTTGACGATATATCAGAACCGATAGGCTATATGGAGGCCTCCAGATACGGCCAGCAGGTGAGTATATTTGGCAGTAACCCAGAAGAACTGGCCGGGCTGATCGATCCGTTGGCAAATCAAGTTTGCCGTGTCAACATAAACAGTCAGTGCCAACGCGGACCAGACACATTCCCATTTGCAGGTCGAAAGGACTCGGCTGTCGGCACACTCTCGGTCTCCGACGCCCTGAGGACCTTTTCCATCCGTACACTTGTGGCCGCAAAGGAGGAGGAACTGAACAAGAACATCATAAGCGAGATAGTCAGAAAACGCCTGTCCGGTTTTCTCTCGACCGATTTCATCTTATAAAAGAACAGATTGGAGATCAGATCCTAACCGTGTCAATCCTAACAAGAATGCTTCTCAAAGAAATGCTCATACCATTCGTCCTCGCCTTCAGCGCCCTCAATGCGCTTCTGCTCCTGGGTCGCCTTCTTCCCCTGTTCGAACCAATCCTAAGGGCCGGCATAGGGTTTAAAGACATGCTCAGGTTTGTAGCCTTGATCCTGCCTACATTTTGGGCGTTTGTCCTACCCATGGCCACTGTCCTTGGTGTGCTCCTAGGATTTCTACGCCTCTCAAGGGATAGTGAGGCACTAGCCCTCTTTGCCTGCGGTATCACCCCAAGAAAGATGCTGATCCCCGTATCCCTGGTAGTACTTACTGCCTTTGTTGCAGGGCTTTTTATATCAAGCTACGTACTCCCCAAGTCGAAAATGGCCTCGAAGATCTTCCTTATCGAGCTGACCCAACTTGCACTCGCAAGGGGCGTACCCGAAAAGACCTTTTTCACGCCCATCAAAGGCCTTACGATATATGCAGACAAGACTGCAAACGGCGGTAAAAGCCTTGACGGGATATTCATATGGGACTCGCGCAAACAGGGGTCGACGAGCCAGATACTCGCCGGGCACGGCGAGATACTGGTGGCCCCCGGCGGCAAGGAAGCAGCGCTGCGATTGACCAACGGCATATTAAATATGACCGGCCACGACTATAAAGATACCGATACTATGGAGTTCAAGGACTATACATTAAGGCTTAGGCTCGCCGAAGGCGCTTACGAGCCATCGCGCGGCGATCTGAGCATCGACAAGCTATGGAAGGAGATAAACAACCCCAAAAATACAAAAGATGACAACTTATCATATCTGACGGAATTCTATGAGCGGCTGGCCCTGCCTTTTGGGACGTTGATATTGGGCATCATGGCCGCGCCGCTCGGGGTATTCTTCGGCCGCTCCGGACTTTCAGGAGGCATAGCTCTGAGCTTGACCGCGTTTCTTACCTACTATACGCTCATGATCTCCATGGCCAATCTTGCCGAAACAGGGCTAACACCGCCCTTCTTGAGTCTGTTTCTGCCGAATGCCGTTTTTTTATGTATCACAGCTGCCACGCTCTGGCTGTTTGACAGAAAAGGCGCCATAAAGGATTAACGAATGGGCATATTCAGCCGCTATCTGCTACGTCACTTTTTTAACATGTTTGTTTTGATCATGCCGGGCCTTACCGGCACCTATCTTCTAGTTGAAATAGCAGAACGGCTCAACAATATTATTGAAGCCGGCGTACCCTTCAAAACGGGCGCCCTGTATTTTCTGCTCATCACGCCCAAAACGATCTTCGAACTCGCCCCGGTCGCAGCAATGATGTCTGGCCTTCTCGCTGTGATGCTCCTTGCAAGACGCAACGAAATAATCGCCATGAGATCCATCGGGATCAGCGTCTTGAAGATAATCCGCTGTTTTTTATTCTTTGCCGCTGTTGTCTCATTTGCAATGTTGGTGGCCCAAACTATATTCATCCCGAAAATGACGCGCAGCGCCGACGTACTGTGGCAAACGAAGGTAAAAAAAGAACCCCTGAAAGGGATGCTTAAGGAAAACAGGTTATTTTACCGCAGTGGAAGGACCATCTGGATAGCGGAGCTGCTGGATTCAAATGCCAAGACACTCAAGGATGTCTACATAATCAATTTTGACGACAAATATGGCCTCGTCCGACTCATCGGCGCCGAAAAGGCAAGGTATTCCAAAGGGATATGGACCTTTTCCAACGGATTCATAAAGACAAGGACTCAAGGACGGTCTGATGGTAACATCTCCGTACAGATTTTCAGCTCAAAAGAGATGAAGTTTGAAGAAGGACCAGAGGAATTTACGGCCATCCAAACACCTCCATCAAAGGTGGATATACTCTCCCTTTTTAAAAACATCCTGAGACTTAAGGCCTCAGGCTATCCTGCAGACGAACAGGAGACGGCGTTTTGGGCCCAGATTCTCTATCCATTTTTGGGTGTCACCCTTCTCTGGTTGGGGATGACGATCCTCTTCAGACAGGGGAAAGGCTCGATGGCCGTTGGGCTTGGTCTGGGACTGACACTCAGCTTTGCCGCCTTGGTCTCCTGGGACTTTTTTATAACCCTAGCGAAGACATCCGTCATGCCGCCACTACTTGCCGCGCTTATGACGCACATTGTATTTGCAGGAGCAGGGTATGTAGTGTTCAAAAAATCGTATGTATAAATAAAGGCGGTTGTCATGGTCGAAAAAGAAAGGATTAAAAAGGTCATAAACATCCTTAACAGCGTCTATCCAAGGGCCGGAATAGCACTTAAATACAAAGATCCTTTTGAGCTCCTTGTGGCAGTTATCCTCTCAGCCCAGTGTACCGATGTAAGGGTCAACGAGGTCACGCCCCATCTGTTCGCCCGCTTTCCCAATCCAAAGGCCATGGCCGAGGCGCCGGTCGAGGATATAGAAAAAATCATAAGGCCGACCGGTTTCTTCAGAAACAAGGCAAGGAATATAAAAGAAGCGGCACGGCTCATTGTGGAGGAATACAACGGCCACATCCCAGATACTATGGAAGGGATTACGAGGCTTCCTGGCGTGGCCCGCAAGAGCGCAAATATCATACTTTATAACGTCTACGGAGTCATAGCGGGCATAGCGGTGGACACCCACGTAAAACGTCTTGCAATGAGGCTAGGTCTTACAAGGGAAAAGGACCCGATCAAGATAGAACGAGACCTAATGCGGATCATACCCAAAGACCAATGGGGCGTGATCTCATATGTACTGATCGAACACGGCAGAAACATATGCAACGCAAGAAAACCGTTGTGCGCCAAATGCCCTGTAAAGGAACTCTGTCCATCAGCCGTGGTCAGACCTTGACGGGCTCACTGAAACAAACAAGAGAGCCGGCGAGAATCACTTCAATCTGTCGTAAAGTTCGGCAACCGCTGCATCGACAGGCCTTATGGTATTCAACTCATAGGCGTCCACGTCTTTAAGGGCCTCTGGCATAAACAAACCCCTCTGTGCGAGATATATCTCCCACCTGCCATCTGATACCTGTCCTTTGTCTCCTGCCCTCTCAAAGAGCCTGCGCCTTATCTCGTCCTCAGGACATGTGCAGAGTATAAATTTGACATCCGCACCAGCCTCTTTGGCGACCTCAAAGATGCGGCGGCGCTCCTTTTCGTCTTTGTAAGTTGCGTCAAGCACTACGGATCCGCCCTGCATAAGATGCATTGCTCCAAGCCTAGCCAGTGCCCTGTAGGTCCTTTCGGTCGTCCGCTGGTCGTAGATTCCTTCACCCACAGGCTCGATACGCTTTTCAGTGGCGGGTATCTTCAAAACCACCTCTTTTCTCACTCTGTCGGAATTATAGACGGGGATATCCAACGCCCTGGCCCAGGCCGTTGAGACCGTACTTTTACCACTGCCCGGCGGTCCGAAAAAGATATATAAAATGGGCCTTGCCAAGCCGCCGGCGTACCTCAAGGCAAGCTTAAAATAGTGCTCGGCCTCCAGCCTGGCCCTTTCCCTAGCCGTCTCGTCCACCCCTTTAGAGGCCCATGTAAAACAACCAATTTTACCCCTAACATAGGCGCGGTAACACTTATAGAAGTCAAGCACGCTGAAAAGATCCTTGTCGCCCATCTCTTCTGAAAAGACCCGGGCAAAGCGGTTCCCAAGATGTGGAAGGCCGTGATAATCCAAGTCCATGGCCAAAAATGCGGCGTCTGATGCCACATCGCCGCACCTGAAGCGCTCATTGAATTCAATACAGTCGAAGATATAGATTTCGTTTTTTTGCTTATCAAAACAGATATTGGTCGAATAAAGGTCCCCATGTCCCTCCCTGATCCAACCGCCGTCCACCCTTTTTTTAAAGATATACAACCCTTTGTTTATAAACAATCTTGTGTATCTAGTAATATGTTCATAGGCGTCCTTGTCTATGATATCTCCCACAAAAGGCATCGTCTGTTCAAAATTCTCCTCCGTATTTTGGATTATAGTCTCGATGCCGCCGAAGTGTCTGACATATTCGCCCCCTTCTGCCTGGAGATAAAACGGCGCAAGCCTTTCGGCTATCTCGTCCACATCTTCTTTCTCAAGGGCATCTTCCTCGATCAGGTGGGGCATCATACCCGATTCCGGCATACGGGCCATGACAACCGCCCATTCCACAGGAAGACCTGGACCGTTCAGATGAATCGACCCATTTTCAGATGTGATCGGCCAGACGTCGAGATAGATTTGAGGGGCAAGACGCCGGTTCAGCCGAAGTTCTTCAAGGCAGAAATGATGCCGTTTTTCAATCGTCGTGAAGTCCAAAAAACCGAAATCCACTGGTTTTTTGACCTTATAAACCCTTTCTCCGGCCAAAAAAACCCATGAAATATGGGTCTGGACGAGCCTCACCTCATCCACTGGGTGCGGATAGGTCGTCGGATCAAGCATAGCCCCAAGCCAAACAGGTTCCTTTGTCATATTGATTATCCTTTCTCTCTAGTCTCCAAGGCATCCATTACATTGGTCTCTTTCAGACATGCATCAAGGGTTGAGAGCCTCTCCAGCCAGCCAGTGCCAAACCCATCGATCGCCACATCCCGCGCCGTTTCATTGCGCCACCTCATGTCTATCTTGAGCACATTTCCTCTGGCCGCATCATCCAAAAATTCGCCCCATTCTATCATCACCACCCATTCCCCGCCCAAATATTCCAAAAGACCTATCTTCCCGGCATCCACGTCCGGCCCAAGTCGGTAAAGATCGGCATGGCAAACTGGCGGCATGGCAGCGCGGTATTCGTGTATTATGGCGAATGTAGGGCTGGTGACTTGACGTTCATCCATGCCAAGCCCCGAACAGACAGCCTTGACAAGGGTAGTCTTGCCTGCGCCGAGATCCCCCGAAAGAAGAACGACATCGCCCGGAAAAAGCAGTTTAGCCAGGCAGCGCCCAAGCAGCCTTGTCTCTTTCAGGGAACTTGATCTCAAATATATCATCTTATAAGCCTGCGCCTCAGGAGCATAATCGATATCCAGGCGGCCGTCAGGGCGGCTGCCGCAATCACGGACAGGTTTAATGCCCAGCCGCCGCTTAGATCACCATAACAAAACCGCCTTGCCAACGTTACAGTATGTGTAAGCGGCAAAGCCAATAAAACCGCCTTTGCTACAGGATTCAAGGAATCAATGGGAAAGAACACCCCTGAAAAGAGAAAAAGCGGGGTGATCAAAAGTGATGTGAAGTAATTGAAAAATTCATAATTATCAGCCACGGCGGTGGTGATGAGCCCAAGGGCGGAGAAGAATACGCCTTCAAGAAACAGAATCGGGATAAGGGCCAACACCAACGGAGAGGGCCAGACGCCGAAAAGTGGCAGCGAAATGAGCATAATAATGCCTGAGACGAGCCCTTTTGTGGCCCCCCAGATAACCTCGCCCACCGCAAGATCGCTTACGCTCACAGGCGTCATAAGGATGGCCTCAAAAGTATGCTGGGTTGTGAGCCTAGTATAGGACCCATAAGTCGCTTCAAAGGCCGCACTATACATGACCGCCGTAGTCACAAGCCCAGGGGCGATGAATTGGAGATAACTCAGGCCATGTATGGCCGGTATCTCCCTCCCGAGGCCATAGCCCATGGCGAGCAGGAACATGAAGGGTTGGCCGAGGTTCCCTATGAGGCTCGCCCTGATATGCCTCATCCAGACCCTGGCGTTTCTCAACCATATCTTTGAAAAAAGGAGGCACATCATTCAATCCTCTTTGAGGGCGCTACCCGTAAGCTTAAGAAAAAGGTCTTCAAGGTTTGCGGGACGCCTCGTGACATGACGATGCCTGAGAGCCATGGCCTCGAGTTCAGGACACGGGGCCTTCGTAAAGATATAAAGGCGTTCGGCCTTCCGCTCATATTCAGCACGACATGAACGGAGCATCACCTCGATTTGCGCCAACTCTCCGGCATCCCCGCTTACCTCAAAGACATCCATGCCGACCATCTTCTGCACCATTTCTTCGGGATCTCCGTCCGCAACGACCCTGCCGTTGTTCATGACCATCACTCTTGTTGCAAGACGGGAGACCTCCTCCATATAGTGGCTGGTAAGAAGCATGGTCGTTCCTTTGACCCTCAGGCCCTCAAGACGCTCCCAGATAAGATGTCTTGCCTGCGGATCAAGGCCTATCGTCGGTTCATCAAGGATCAAAAGCTCAGGTGAGTTTATAAGCGCCCTTGCAATAAGAAGTCTTCTCCTAAGCCCGCCAGACAGGTGCTCTATTATATCATCCGACCTATTCCCCATGGCGAAGAACTCGAGAAGGCTTCTGGCGACATCCCTCGCCTTGCTGCGCCTGATGCCGAAATAGGAGGCATAGGTCAGAAGATTTTCCATCACACTCAAATCAGGGTCAAGATTGTCCATCTGGGGAGCGACCCCTATGCGCCTCTTTATTTCTGCAAGACGGGCCTCTACAGGCTCACCGAAAACCATTATACGGCCTGCCGCCGGACTCACAAGGCCCAGCATCATGGAGATTGTGGTGGTCTTGCCCGCTCCGTTGGGGCCGAGCAGGCCGAGACATTCACCCGGATATATGACGAGGTCGATATGCTGCACCGCAACCCTCTGACCGAAGGACTTGGCAAGCCCTTTTATTTCCACAACAGGGGCTAGTCGAATGCGCGGATCGACAATTTCATGCGGCATAAAAATACATTCTCTGTTTTTTCTTGGTCGGCCTGCGGTCTGGCCATGTTACGGCAGCACAACAGCCAGCATGTACGGACATTGTAATATAACCGAAGTCCCGGCGCTGGACAAAGGGCAGGCCGCCACTCAAGATAGCAGGTGGGTATTTAGATACAGCAGGCCCGACAAAACCGATCGCACACGGATATTGTATTGCGCCGTTTATTCCTGCGTCTTGAGCAACATGAGATAGAGCGCCCCCTTCGCCTTAAGCCTTCCGGCGACTTCCCCGGCCCGCCCTCCGGTCCCGCAATACAGATCAAGTCTGTACGGCCCCTTGATGGCGGCGCCTGTATCCTGATTAAAGACAAAACCTTTAAAATCTCTGTCCACGCAAGACCCCAAGGCCTGTCTAGCGTCAAACTCAAGAAAACAAAGGGCCCCCGGCGGATAAACAGAAGGGTCGAGCGCAACCGATCTCAGGGGCGTGAGCACCTCGCCGAGACTGCCTACCGGACCGTCCTTGCCCCATTTGAAAAAGATATATCTCGGATTGCTTGCAAGGGCGTCTTCGAGGCGATCAGGATTCGCCTCAACCCAGGCACGGATATGCGACCAATCAGCCTGATCTCTCTTGATCAGACCCTGCCCTATCAACCATCCTCCAACACTCTCGTAAGGCAGCCCGTTGCTTGCGGCATAGTGGATGAACCGCCTGCTGCCGTCTTCGAACCTCAATATCCCTGACCCCTGGATATGGAGCATAAGGCCATCCACAGGTGAGGCCAGCCAGGCCAGGACCGGGGCATTTGCAGGCCATCTGCCAGAGTCTATCTCTTTCCTCGGATAATAAGGGACCAGCCTCTGTCCCGATACGCGTCCCCAGATCGTTACGGCAGGGAGAGCTGGGTTGAACTGCCTGATATCCACCCTTACAAGATCGGCAGGGACGCCGTATAATGGATATGTAAACCGGTCGTTAGGCGTAAGCGATGCCGAAAGCTCAGGCTGAAAGTATCCTGTAATAAGCAGGGGGTCCTTGTCGACCGCTTCTATGGTGCGCTCGATCTTATAGAAATCAAATCGCCTTGCAAGCTCCTCCTGGAAGGCCTGTCGGGAAAGACCTTCATCGAGAAGGTGCAGAAAGACCTGCACGGTCGCCTTGAGCCGTAAGGCCTTGACGACCATGCCACCTAATAAAAAGGATTGATCCGGATCAAACCTAGAAAGGGCCGAGATATCCTTTTCCGCCGCATCCCTAAGCGACTCCCTATCACCGGTGTCTATAAAAACCGGGATGTCCAGCGGGCTGACACGAACCACATAAGGTGCCGAGACAGATTGCCTCACCCGAGGCGGATAGCTGCATGAAGGAGGCAGGAAACAGATCAAGACCAACAAGGCCAAGACGGTCTTTCTTGAAAACACCATATCAAAGACCGGTTGACGCCACCTGTCTCTTGACCGCGGAAATGGACTCCTGCAGTGCACCATGTTCCTCAGGGGTAAGTGGAAACTCCAATATGCGCTCTACGCCCCCGGCCCCGAGAACGACCGGCGCCCCCAGAAACACACCGTTTATCCCAAACTCTCCCTCAAGATATACGGCACACGGCAGCACCCTGTGCTGGTCTTTGAGTATGGATTCGGCCATCTCAACAGCGGCAAGCCCGGGTGTTGCAAAGGCACTTCCAGTCTTCAAATGACCCACGATCTCTGCACCTCCATGCCTGGTCCTGTGGATGATCCTGTCGATCTCGTCTCTTGGAAGAAGCACCTCGAGCGGCACGCCTCCAACAGTTGCAAGCCTCACGAGCGGAAGCATATGATCCCCGTGGATCCCCATTACGACGGCGCTCACATCCTGTGGCGAAACCCCAAGGGCCTGGGCTATAAAAAACCGGTATCTGGCAGTATCGAGTACACCGGCCATGCCGACCACCCGCTCACGCGGGAATCCTGACACCTTGAATGTGACATAGACCATGGCGTCTATGGGATTCGTTACCACCACTATACACGCCCCTGGAGACCGGCCAGCGGCCTCGGTAACGACAGCCTTTATTATCCCCACATTTTTGGAAAGCAGGTCTTCACGGCTCATGCCAGGTCTTCGGGCAAGACCAGCGGTTATGATTATCACGTCAGAGTTCCCGGTCTCTTCATAGTCATTCGACCCTGTCACCTTGCCGTTGAACCCACAAAGCGCGGCTGATTGTGCAAGGTCAAGGGCCTTGCCCTGCGGCAGCCCTTCCACCACATCAACAATTACAATCTCATCGGCTGCATGCCGACTCACAGCCCATTGAGCGGCTGCCGTACCGACCGCGCCAGCACCTATGATGGTCAATTTTTTCTTGATGCCTTTCATGGATGACCATCATAATTAAAAAAACATGTCTTTGCAATCCGATAAGTCACACTTGTCAAACATACAGCTCTTTGGTAGGTTAATGTTACAACTGCTTAAAAATTATTTTAAACTTCTTCTTGCACAAGGCTAAAACAATGATTCTGGGTCCCCTTCTAGGCTGGCTTTCAAAAGACCTCGCAATTGATCTAGGCACCGCCAACACCATCGTCTATGTAAAAGGAAAGGGTATAATCCTCCGGGAGCCCTCAGTTGTAGCGGTAAAAAGAGAAATGGGTGGAATAAACAAGGTCCTGGCCGTAGGCAAAGAGGCCAAGATGATGCTCGGCAAGACCCCGTACAACATCGAGGCCATCCGCCCCATGAAAGACGGTGTGATAGCCGACTTTGAGATCACCGAGGCCATGCTTCGATATTTCATCCGCAAGATCCATAACAGGCGCACCCTTGTTAGGCCGCGCATCATAATAAGCGTCCCTTCAGGGATCACACAGGTTGAAAAACGCGCCGTAAAGGAATCGGCTGAGTCGGCCGGGGCGCGAGAGGTCTATCTAATCGAAGAACCTATGGCCGCGGCGATAGGCGCCGGCCTTCCGATAACGGAACCCACGGCCAACATGGTGATAGATATAGGTGGTGGCACCACCGAAGTAGCGGTAATCTCCCTTTCCGGGATCGTCTATAGCAAATCGGTCCGTGTGGCAGGAGATAAGATGGACGATGCCATCCTGCAACACATAAAGAGGCGCTATAATCTATTAATAGGTGAATATACCGCTGAATACATTAAGATGGAAATAGCCGATGTAATGCCGGAACCGCCATACAAAGAGATGGAGATAAAGGGCAGAGATCTCATATCCGGCATCCCTAAAACCATAAAGATAAACTCCCAGGAGGTGCGCGCGGCCATCGCTGAACAGATCGACAACATCGTCGAGGCCGTAAAAGATGCATTGGAACAGACTCCGCCCGAGCTTGCAGCTGACATAGTAGAAAGAGGCATAGTATTGACAGGCGGAGGTGCCCTCCTGAGGAATCTCGACAAACTGCTTGAGAAGGAGACGGGCCTTCCGATAATCGTTTCCGAAGACCCGCTTTCATCAGTCGCGCTAGGTTCAGGCAAGGCATTGGATAACATCGAAATTCTAAAGGAGATTATGATATATTGATCGTTTCCTGCACTTGATGACCTGCAAACTTTTTAATCCTGAACGGCCTGTAAGCCCCTTCTAATCCAAATAACTATCGGGTGTATTGGTAGTGTCCCGCCTCCAAAAGAAAAAGAAACAAAGACACCCTTCATTGTCAGCCCCTTTTGTACTGGCAGCCTTTATATTCCTCATATCGGCAGGCCTCTGGCTGGGCGTATTCGGCATATTGCAACCTATCAAACAGACATTTCTCGACATCTCAGGATCGGCCCAAAAATGGCTCGAGATCCCCTTCGCCTGGACGAAAGATATCTGGAGCTCATATATAGCCCTCCGAGATATAAAAACCGAAAACGAATCCCTCAAGCATGAGATAGAAAGGCTTCAGCGGGAGATAGCCAGCTATAAAGAGGCAGTCATGGCAAATGCAAGGTATAAAAGGCTCTTGGACATAAAAAACCAAGAAAAGATCCCAGTCGTAGCAGCATCCGTAATCGGCGAGGATCTTGCACCATGGGTGTGGTCGCTGACCATCGACAAGGGGATCAGGGACGGCGTAGGCCCTGAGATGCCGGTCTTGGCCGACGATGGCATAATAGGCCAGGTGGTCGAATCATCGGACCGATTCAGTAAGGTGTTGTTGATCGCCGACCAGAACAGTGCAGTAGCGGCCATAGATCAGCGAAGCCGCACACCAGGGATCTTAAAAGGCAATGGGGACGGCCTATGCAGGCTTGCCTATGTTGGGAAGGAGGAAGATGTAGCGGTTGGAGACGAGGTCATAACCTCAGGTACCGACCAAATATTCCCCAAGGGACTCCCCCTCGGAAAGATAATTGCCGTT
>NZ_JBMFRG010000052.1:0-13500 GCF_049968175.1 Dissulfurimicrobium sp. | reverse complement strand
CTTACGTCAGGGCATGAACTAGGCGTTGACTGGAGCAATCTTGAGGCGACGCTGAGCAGGAGTCCGCTCCAGACAACGGGTGCCAAATTCATAGTAAATAGTACTACGACTGCAAATGGCTTGTTGTATGGCCTCCATCTGTCCCAGCGTTATTATGATGTAAGTACGGTGCTCCACGCCCTTGAGCAGTATGGGAATGTCAAGACCCTCTCAAACCCCAGGCTGAAGGTTATGAATGGCCAGTCGGCCGTCATAAGCGTCGGCCAGTCGGTATCATACCTCAAAAGTCTTCAACAGAACCTGACATCTGGCGGCACCGGCGGCGGCATCACTACTTCAACCACTACGGCCGAGATCAGCTCCATCTTCGACGGCGTTCTTTTGGGTGTAACGCCGGTCATAGAAGGTGATGGTTTCGTGACACTTCATATAGTGCCGATAAAGAGCGATCTCATCTCGCTTGAAGAGCGGGAGTTCACCGGCGGGAACCGATATACCTTTCCTAAGGTGGATCTAAGGGAGGCCTCCACCGTACTCCGAGTCATGTCCGGAGAGATGGTGATTCTTGGCGGGCTTATTCAGGAGCGGAAGGAGGACAAGGGCTCTGGTGTGCCACTGTTAGACCGTCTACCATATGTCGGCAAGGCTTTCAAATACAATATCGAGAGCAATAAACGTGTGGAACTCGTGATCCTTATGCAGGTAAAGATAATTTGATAATTAGGGAATGAGCAGACTTTTTGATGCATTGAAGGAACTGGAGACGCGTGAAGGCGGAGGTCATGAGACACTTCACTATCTGGCGGAAAGGGACGATGGCGAAAGGCATGCCAAGAGACCCGTATGGGTAGCCCCACTCCTGGTAGTGTTGTTTTTTGTAGCAGTCGGTCTCGGCTTTATCGTCTCCATTAATCTGTGGTGGAGGGTAGGGGCGGCAGGGAAGACCGCTGTGACAGGTCTAAATAATATATCCCATGGCAAGGCCGCTAATGGCACGGACAATATGGCGCCGTCCGCACAGACCCAGATCCGACGGATCGGTAGGGATAAGGTCGCCCAATCGTCTGCAGTGCAGACTGTCTCACCATCCATGCCCAGCGAAGACTTGAAAAATAAGGTCTCAATGCCAACAGCTGCGTTATATGGTTTTATGGCGACCAAGGCTGGAGATACCGCTTGTGAGCCGTATGTAGGTCAAATAGACCATAGCATCCAAAAGGATGCACGGAACAGGGTTTATGTTTCCAAAGAAGAAGATGCCGTGCCTGAAAATGGCGCAACAGGCGTCTCCCGGCAGCGTTTGCCAGTTGCACACATCTCACAGCCCGAGAATACGACGGACTTGATCCAGAAAAGTCTGATCCAGCAGGCTGAAGAATATAGGCTGGCTGGGCGGATGGAAGATGCGGTTAGGTTGTATAGGACCATCTGGCGTAAAACCGGTGATGTAGATGTGGCCAACAATCTGGGTGCAGCGCTTTTGGTGCTGGGCAGGACGAAAGAGGCGGAACAGGTCCTACAGGAGGCCTTAAAAAAGGCCCCTGCTGATATGGATATAAGATTCAATCTCAATTTGGCCAGAGAAAAAGAAGGGGAGAATGGCAAGGTGCCGTAATGGAGATGGCGTCCCCGACGGGATTTGAACCCGTGTTGCAAGCGTGAAAGGCTTGTGTCCTGGACCTGGCTAGACGACGGGGACTCATTTTTTTGTCGCGGCGTTTGTTGTGGGCCGTGCTGGACTCGAACCAGCGACTCTCTGCTTAAAAGGCAGATACTCTACCTCCTGAGTTAACGGCCCAGCTCAAAGCCCTGTTAAATAGACCGCTATGGTTATCATGACAAACAGGTCTTGTCAAGCTCGATCGGGCGCCTTGCTGGTACGCCTTATGAAACTTCCGGTGTGAAGGCGATGACGTCATCGATCCTTGATGTATTGGTAAGCAGCATCACAAGTCTGTCCACTCCAAGAGACATCCCTGCGCATGGTTTAAGACTGTCGAGACAGGAAATAAACCTTTGCGGCCATGGATAATCTCTAAAACCAAGTCTTTTTCTTGCTATCGTCCACTCTCTGAACCTCTCTTCCAATTCGTATCTGTCTGTTAGTTCCGAAAAGCCGTTCGCAAGTTCAATCCCGCCTATATAGAGCTCAACCCTCTCTGCAACAGATGGATTGCTGGGTTTAGGTCTTGCCATTGCAGCACACGAAGCTGGATAGTCCATAAGAAAGATAGGTCTGTCTTTAGGAAGGCCGGGCTCGATCTTTGTCGCCATGTCTTCATTAAATCTGTTCGGATCAGGCCATGGGCCTGGACACCAACCTGCATATCTTATGAAGGCGTCTTCAACGGTAAGGCGGGTGAAAGGCGGCCTTATGTCTATGACATTTCGTCCGTAAACAACCCCTTCTCCGTCCAGACCGATTGCCTTGGCTGTAGTCTGTAATATGGCTTCGCAGTCAGCCATGAGATCTTTGTAATCAGCGTCTGTCCTGTACCATTCAAGCATAGTAAATTCCGGTAGGTGCCTGTCTCCGCGCTCGCCCCTTCGGAAGACAGGTCCAAGCTGATAGATGCGGTTTAGTCCTTCGCTCAAAAGGCGCTTGAGATTCAACTCAGGGGATGGAATGAGGTACATGGATCCGCTGCCATGGACGTCGGTCGTCCGAAATGTCTCGATATACGGTTCAGGGGCGAGTGTATTTACAAGGATTGGGGTGTGCACCTCCAGAAACCCTTCTCCTTCAAGCCATGAGCGTATGGCCGATATAATCTTTGAACGGATCTTGAGCCTTTCGTGTCTGGCTATTCGTCCGTTATTTCTTGACCCGCTCAACATATTGGCCCGTGCGGGTGTCAATCTTCAGAACCTCTCCCTCTTCGATAAAGAGGGGTACCTGTATTTCGTAGCCTGTCTCAAGGGTGGCCGGCTTCGTGGCGCCTGTGGCTGTATCGCCCCTTACCCCGGGATCGGATTTTATAACCTGCAGCTCGACGAATATCGGAAGCGATACGTCTATGGGATTGCCCTCAAAGAAAAGGATGTCAACCTCTGTATTTTCTTTCAGGAAGTTTTTTGCCTCACCGACCTGGGATTCCGTCATGCTCACCTGATCGAACTTGACGGTATCCATGAAGTGGTAGCCATCCCCGTCTTTGTAGAGAAACTGCATATGTCTTTCTTCAAGGTTTGCAGGCTCAAATTTTTCGCCTGAGCGATAGGTGCGGTCTATGGTATATCCAGTTATCATATTTTTAAGTTTGCATCTGTAAAGCGCCTGGCCCTTGCCCGGTTTCGAGAATTGAAAATCGGTAATGAGATATGGGTTTCCATCGATTACTATCTTTAAACCCTTTCTCAAGTCTGAAGAATCATACATTGGCTTGTCTCCGGTTTTATTTTTTGCGAAAGCCATCAATAAAATAGAAATAGGGAAAATTCAAGTAGTGTAGCTGCCGATTCATCAATCAATATCGCATCGAAAAACGGTCGAATTCCCCTGTAGCTTCCTGTTCCTGCACCTCGATGTTGGTCACGTGGGCATACGGCGGCCCTTTGCGGCACCATGATATGAACGCGTCTATGGCCTCGGACGATCCCTCGGCTACGAGTTCCACTCTGCCGTCGGCAAGATTTTTCACCCAGCCTGTAAGGTCCAACTGCATAGCCTTATCCATTGCGGATGCCCTGTAAAATACACCTTGCACCCTCCCGCTTATGAATGCGTGGATACGTCTCTGAATACCCATGATCGTGCCTCCGCATCATTATTATTTTATATTAATTTTATAATTTCCGATTTTGAGAAGGGCAAGGTTTGTTTTTTTGAGGAATGATGATCCGGCATGTTTTTTTAGTTTTCCTTTGATGTAATCCTTGATATCATGACGATCATGTCAAAAGAGATTGAATTGCTTGCGCCGGCTGGGACCAATGAGACCTTCTGGGCCGCGATTGAAAACGGTGCGGACGCTGTATATCTAGGGCTTAAAGACCTTAATGCAAGGGCGCTTGCCAGGAATTTTTCTGTTGAAGAGGTGGCTGGCCTTACGGACGCTGCGCACTCAAGGGGCAGAAAGGTCTTTGTGGCCATGAATTCCCTTGTGAGAGAGGATGAGATCCCGAAGGCCGTTGGCGTGCTCTCGGCCCTTGAGGCAATCAAGGTGGATGCCCTGATCATTCAGGACCTTGGTCTCTGGCGGCTTGCGCGGAGGTATTTTCCAGGGCTTCGTCTTCATGCAAGTACCCTGATGGCCGTTCACAATTCCTACGGCGTAAAGATGGCTAAACGGATGGATTTCAGTCGAGTGGTGCTCGCGAGAGAGATGACCCTCGATGAGATAAGTGCGGCTGCAGTCGCCGCAGCAATAGAGACAGAGGTTTTTGTCCACGGTGCCATGTGTTTCAGTTATTCTGGATTGTGTTTCTTCAGCAGCTATTTCGGTGGAAAATCGGGTCTAAGGGGCCGCTGTGTCCAGCCATGCCGTCGCCGTTATACATGGGAGGGAAAGACAGGCGCTTATTTCTCCATGGGGGATCTTTCCGGCCTCGACGTGGTGGATGACCTGAGACGCATCGGGGTAAGATCATTGAAAATAGAAGGTAGGCTTCGGCCTCCTAGTTATGTGGCCTCGGTGGTCAAGGCATACAGGATGGTGATCGACCACCCAGGAGATGTCGATGTGCTTTCCGCAGCATGGGAGCTAGTCCAAGGTGCGTTCGGCCGTGCATATACAAAAGGGTATTTTCATAACGATACGCCAGGAGACGCGATCCTCCCCTGGCGTATGACAAATACCGGTGTATTTATTGGCAAGGTGCTTGACTATAAAAGGGGGCAGCTCCTTGTGGACGTTAGGCTCGATCTGGAACTTGGCGACCGCTTGCGCATAGTTTATCGGGATAGGAAAAGCCAGCAGAGTTTTTTGTGTACCGGTCTTATTGAGACAGAAGATGGCCAGGTCTGGATAAAGACCGGTGGATTGCTAAAAGACCCGAGAGGTGCGTTGATATTCCGCGCCGACACGGCGAGAGGCATTGGTTTTGAGAGATCTGCTGCCAGGGTCTACATGGTAAACAAGGCCTCGTTTACAGCCATTATGAAAAAGGCGCATATTGAGGCACAGGATGTCCTCATGAATATGCCTGCGGGACTCAGGTCGTCCGAGGCTGGTAGATTTGTTAAAAAACAGGCCTCAATAGATGTCTGGGTCAGAATTCCAGAACCGCGCGCCCTCACCCTTACAAAGGATTTTGATATTAAGGGGGCAATACTACCTATAACACCTTGGAATTTAAGGTCATTAAAGGGCAGGGTGCGGACATGGCTCAATGACATGGAAATCGTCTGGTCTCTCCCGGCCATCATCCATGAAGCCGAAATGGCCTTTTATAAAGAGGCATTGAAGCGTCTCGTCAGGCAGGGTTTCGGCAAGTTTGAAGTAGCCAATCTCGGTGCCCTTGCTGTCTTGGAAGAGGTCCTTTCTGACAAGGATCTGAAAAGACAGAGGCGTAAAGCCACTATATTCGGTTTCTATACCCTGAATTTGTTGAACTCACAGGCCCTTATAGGCGCCAAGGGACTTGGTGTGGACATCCCTCAATTTTCCATCGAGACGGATCAGGAAAATGCAAGATGTGCTACTAACTCGGCCCCTTTCGTACAGACTGCATTTACAGTCTTTTCATACATACCAGTTGTCACGAGTCGCATCGCCCTCAAGAACTTCAACTATCTCGGGCCTATAATCAGTCCCAAGGGGGAACGTTTTTATTGGCACAGGGAGGCAGGTAGAGGGGTTCTCTTGTCCGAAAAGCCGTTTTCGCTTCTCAACAAACAAGCCGAGCTGAAAGATGCCGGCTTTTCCATCTGGATTATAGATCTTTCATATCGGATTAAATCCAAACATATGCCGCGCGGCAGAACCGGCGGTCCTGCCCTGCTTCGTATCCCGGCAAAGGCCTTTAATTTCTTTGATAGATTGGAATAGTCAAGCGGCCTTAAGAAATCAGTGGGTGTGCATCTCTTCCGGTTTTATACCCTGTATTACAAACCAGTCAGGGGCCTCAAGGACGTCATGCACGCTAAAGAGCTTGTCAGCGTCATTTACGGCCATTGCCTTGCTCAAGACCTCGTCCATATTTTCAACCATTTCTATTTTGAGCCCCTTAGTCACCTTGGCCGGGATTTCCTTCATGTCTTTTTCGTTTTCGCTTGGTATGAGAACGGTCTCTATGCCGCTTCGTTTGGCAGCAAGGAGTTTTTCTTTGAGCCCGCCTATAGGTAGCACCCGTCCCCTCAGGGTTATCTCGCCTGTCATTGCCACGCTGTGTCTGACCGGGATCTTGAGCAGTGCGGATACGATAGCCGTGGCTATAGTTATACCGGCCGATGGACCGTCTTTAGGGATAGCCCCTTCAGGTACATGGACGTGGATGTCAACTTTTTGATAGAAGTCCCAAGGGAGCCTGAACTGGTGGGCCCGTGAACGGACATAGCTCATCGCAGCCTGCACGGATTCTTGCATCACATCGCCCAGCTTACCGGTTATTGTAAGGTTGCCTTTGCCCGGCATAATAACCGCCTCTATCTGGAGGAGGGCCCCTCCTGTCTCTGTCCAGGCAAGGCCGGCGGCAACGCCGGTCTGGTCTGTTTCTTCGGATTGCCCGTGTCTATATCGCGCAACACCTAGATAGCGGGTAATTGATGAATATGCTACTTTTATTTGTTTTGTCTCTTCCCCGGTGTTTTTGACTATCTCCTTCGCCACCTTGCGGCAGATGGAGGCCAGGGCCCGTTCAAGGCCCCTTACGCCAGCTTCCCTCGTATAGGAATGGATGATCTCAAGTATTACCTTATCGGTTATCTGCAATTGCTCTGGATTGAGACCATGTGCCTCTAATTGGCGTGGGATCAGAAAGCCCTTGGCGATTTCTAGTTTTTCTTCTTCTGTATAGCCAGGCAGTTCTATGATCTCCATCCTGTCCTGGAGAGGGATGGGTATGGTGTGTAAGGTATTGGCCGTTGTGATGAAGAGTACGCTTGACAGATCATAGTCAAGGTCAAGATAGTGGTCGTTAAACGAGGCGTTTTGTTCAGGATCAAGCACCTCGAGGAGTGCTGCAGCCGGGTCCCCACGGAAGTCAGTGCTCATTTTGTCGACCTCGTCTAGACAAAAGACCGGGTTTGAAGAGCCAGCTTTTTTGAGGGATTGGATAATCTTGCCTGGCAGGGCGCCTATATATGTCCTTCTGTGTCCCCTGATTTCAGCTTCGTCCCTTATTCCACCCAGCGAGAGGCGGACGAAGTTTCTTCCCATGGCCCTCGCTACGGACTTGGCTAAGGATGTCTTTCCAACCCCAGGCGGCCCGGCGAGACAAAGTATCGGACCCTTTATCTTCTTCGCCAGAGATTGGACAGCAAGGTGTTCAAGAATCCTCTCCTTCGGTTTTTCGAGGCCGAAGTGGTCCTCGTTAAGGATGTTTTCAGCCGCCTCTATGTCGTGTTTGTCTGTCGTCTTTTCAAACCACGGCAGGGATATAATCCAGTCTATATAGTTTCTTACGACTGTGGCCTCTGCAGACATGGGCGGCATCATCTTCAATTTTTTGAGTTCATGCCTTACTCTGGCAGAGGCCTCCTTTGGGAGCTTTTTTCGTCTTATCTTCTGTTCGAGTTCCCTGATATCGCCCTGAGTGTCGTCTTTTTGGCCTATTTCTTTTTGGATGGCGCGGATCTGCTCATTTAGATAGTAGTCTTTTTGATTCTTTTCCATCTGCTTTCTGACACGGTCTTTTATCCGTTGTTCAGTAAGCATTATTTGGATCTCGGTGCGCATGAGGGAGTAGAGCCGCTCAAGGCGTTTTTCAGGCTGTACCTGTTCAAGGATGGCCTGTTTATCAGCGACTTTTAAAGGTATATGGGCTGCGATGGTGTCTGAAAGCCTTGCTGGGTCGGTAATGGACGAGATAGAGATGGCCACTTCTGGGGCTATTTTTTTGTTGAGTTTGACATATTCATCGAAGGCGCTCAGTACGAGCCTTGTGAGCGCTTCCGTTTCCGTGTGTTTGTTAATAGAGTGATGGAGTGGCTCCACCTCAACCATAAAATAACTGGCATTGGGTATAAAGCGTCTTATTACGGCCCGCTGATCGCCTTCTATAAGTGCCTTTACCGTGCCGTCCGGCAGACGCAAAAGCTGGAGGATGGTGCCGAGCGTGCCGATCTTGTATATATCGTGTTCCTTTGGGTCGTCTATCTTTGCATCTTTTTGAGCGGCGAGAAATATCTGTTGCTTGGAGGCCATCGCGTCTTCAATGGCTTGAACGGATTTTTCTCTCCCTATAAACAGGGGGGTTACCATGTGAGGAAAGAGGACTATGTCCCTCAAGGGTATGAGGGCGGCCTTGATGATTTCGGGGTCATCTTTTGAGATGGATTGTTTTGCGCTGGTCTGCATATGTCTTTTACCTTGCGTGTTTAAGGGCCCGCCAGCCCGTAGTTTTTATCCGAGGCGCATTTTGCACCCGATTCCGACAAGACCATCTCCTCGGCCTCGCTTCAAGCCGATGGCTTCGAGAATGAAACCCATGCGCTATAGTTGAGCGATGGCCTTGGAAATATATCTTTTTCAAGATGTCTGGGCCTTCGGTTCATAGAGTAGCACCGGTTCTGCTTTGTTGATGATTACGTCCTCGCTTACCACGCACTCCCTAATGCCTTCTCGTGAAGGAAGTTCATACATGACATTGAGCATGGCCTGTTCTAGGATCGCCCTAAGCCCTCTTGCACCAGTTTTTCGTTTTATTGCCTCCTGTGCAATGGCTTTTATCGCCCCATCGGTAAAATGGAGATCGATATTATCCATTGCGAAGAGTTTTTGGAATTGTTTTATGAGGGCGTTTTTGGGTTCCTTGAGTATCCTTATCAGTGCATTTTCGTCTAATTCCTCAAGTGCAGCCACTACAGGCATGCGGCCTACAAACTCGGGTATCAGACCGTATTTGATCAGGTCTTCGGGTTGAATATTTTGCAGTATTTCGCTCAACATAATATTTCTTGCACCGTGAACATCGGCGCCGAATCCTATTGATGCACTTCCCATGCGTGCCTTTGCTATGCTGTCAAGCCCGACGAATGCACCGCCGCAGATAAAGAGTATGTTGGTGGTATCCACCTTTACAAAATCCTGCTGAGGGTGCTTTCTACCGCCTTTTGGCGGGACATTGGCCATGGTACCCTCGATTATCTTTAGAAGGGCTTGTTGTACACCTTCTCCGGATACGTCCCTCGTAATGGATGGGCTATCGGTCTTCCTTGCCAGCTTGTCGATCTCGTCTATATAGACGATTCCCCTGCTTGCCAGCTCTACGTCATAGTCTGCGGCCTGAAGGAGATTGAGAATGATGTTTTCCACATCTTCGCCTACATAGCCAGCTTCCGTAAGTGTGGTGGCGTCGGCTATGGTAAACGGCACATTCAATATCTTGGCGAGCGTCTGGGCGAGCAGGGTCTTCCCACTCCCTGTAGGGCCTATCAGGAGTATATTGCTCTTTTGTAGTTCGACATCCCCTGTGTCTGCTTTTGAATCGATACGTTTATAGTGGTTGTGCACTGCAACGGACAATATCTTCTTGGCAGTCTCTTGCCCTATAACATATTCGTCCAATAGGGCCTTGATATCGGCCGGTTTAAGGGATTTCGAGGCCTTGTTCTCGGGGTCGTCTGCCTTGTCGTATTCCTCGGCGATTATGTCGTTGCAAAGCTCTATACATTCATCGCATATATATACGTTCGGGCCAGCAATAAGCCTTCTTACCTCGTCGTGACCCTTGCCGCAGAATGAACAACGCAGATCAGTTTGTACTTCAGTGTCTTTCTTTTTAGCCATTTGACTTGTCCTCCTGAGGGGAGATGCGTTTCGTGATTACCTTGTCTATGAGGCCGTAATTTTTAGCCTCCTCCCCTCCCATGAAATAATCCCTCTCGGTGTCTTCCTGTATCTTTCCCAGGGGTTGACCTGTATGGACCGCCAGCAGCTCGTTCAATCTCTGGCGCAGCCTCAATATCTCTCTCGCATGTATGTCTATGTCGGTCGCCTGGCCTTGGAAGCCACCCATCGGCTGGTGGATGAGTATCCTGGCATTAGGGAGGCAATAACGCTTGCCTTTTGCGCCTGCGGCCAGAAGAAACGCACCCATGCTGGACGCTTGACCAAGACACAGTGTGCTTACGTCACATTTTATGTACTGCATAGTGTCATAGATTGCGAGTCCGGCCGTCACGATACCGCCGGGAGAATTTATATAGAGTGTTATATCTCGTTTCGGGTCCTCGGCCTCCAGAAATAGGAGCTGAGCGATTACTAGGTCAGCCATGTCATCGTCTATCGGGCCGCCCAGGAAGACTATCCGTTCCTTCAGGAGCCTCGAATAGATATCATAGGCCCTTTCACCCCTCGGGCTTTGTTCTATAACAATGGGTATTAAAGGCATTTAAGTCAATCTTCTCCTTAGTCTTATTTTTTTCGATAAATTAGTCTCTAGTCTGATCCATGGCATCGGCCTCGGAAGCCGCCTGTCTTATGACCGCGTGTTCAAGGAGGAGATCAAGGGTCTTTTTTGCACGCAGTTTGGGTAGTACATGCTGGACGAGCGCAGCCAGCAGCTCTTCCCTGTCTATCTGTGTTGAACTTTGGTCGATATGTCTTGCCAGTTCTTCATTTTCTACCTTGACATCCTCCTTGTCCGCTATCTTGTCTAGGATGAGCTCTGTCTTTACCTGTTTTATCGCGTCTTCGCGCATCTTTTCCTTGAGTCTGTCTTGAGATATGCCTGCCTTTTCTAGATCGACCCCCCGTTCATGAAGATGGCCCGAGATATTGTCTATCATTTGATCAAGTTTTGCCTCGATGAGACGTTCCGGTACAGGGAAATCAACCCCTGATACGAGCTTGTCGAGTATCTGGTTTCTAAGACTTGATCGTACGGCCTCTTCTTTGTCTGCCAAGATCTGTTTTTTGAGACGCTCCCTGAGGTCATCTATGGTTTTGTAGTCTGGGCTGAATTTTTGGGCGAATTCGTCGTTCAATTCGGGCAATATCCGTTTTTTTATGCCTTTTAAAACGACATTGTAATAGACCGTCTTGCCTGCAACCTTTTCGTTTATTGCATCATCGGGATATGTGATCTCTATTGTCCTTTCAGATCCTACTGCCATACCTATTATGGCTCTCTCGAATTCCTCATTGAAATAGCCCTTGCCTACCTCCAAATAATAATCCTTTTCATCCAGTCCTTCCACCGGCTCACCATCTATTTCGCCAGAATAGTCTATTATGGCGATGTCGTTCGTCTCAAGAGGGCGGTCTTCTTCGACTGCCTCTATGGCCCCGAAGTGCCGTCTCAGGGCCTCGAGCTGTTCCTCCACTTCTTGGTCGGTTACGGTGATTTCTGGTTTTTCGATTTCGATCCCTTTATAATCAGTGACCTCAAATTCCGGCCAGAGATCTACAGTTACGGAGTAGGAAAAGGTCTCGCCAGCCTTTATTGGGGAGGCCGAATCCAGTTGAGGGTGTAGAATAGGGATAAGCCTTGCATCTTCGATGGCCTTTGGCAGGGTCTTGCTGATAAGCGTATCTATAACTTCGCTTTTTACCTTATCGCTATAAAATTTTTCTATTATTTTGCGTGGCACCTTGCCGGGCCTAAATCCCTTTATCTTGACTTTTTTGTTGAGCTTGGCATAGGTCTCGTTAAGCTCCTTCAAAACTACATCAGACGATATTTCGACTGAAAGGCGTTTTTGAACAGGGCTTATCTCATCTATGGTTACCTTCATCGATTTTGTTCCCTTTCTTAATTTTAATTTATACGGCCCGGTGTTATGTCTTTGTTCGATTTGGCGATACGGCTGAAGGCCTTGGTGCAACTGCAAAAGAGATCCGTAGCTCAGCCATTCATCTTGGATTTAAATCAAAATGGTGCGAAAGGCGAGATTCGAACTCGCACAGGTTGCCCCGCTGGATCCTAAGTCCAGTGCGTCTACCAATTCCGCCACTCTCGCACTCGAACGCATAGTGCAATCTAATCCAGGCCAAAATTGAAGTCAAGAAATGTGCTTGCACAGATGGGTTTTTCAGGTATAAAAAATATCTTTTAACGATTTATTTAAAATTTATCATGACCATGAAATTTCTGTTAACCGTCCGGTTGGGCCCGGCCTTTTCTTTCTGACAAGATGCCACGGCCGTCCTTGCAGGAAGATGCCGATTCAGTCGGACTATGATGGATAATGTGCGATAAATCAACGAGGAGAATACCGCAATGGAACGTACGCTTTCAATCATCAAGCCGGATGGCGTATCAAGGGGTCTTATTGGAGAAGTTATCAACCGCTTCGAAAAGGCGGGTATCAGGATCGTCGCCATGAAGATGCTTAAAATGACAAAAAAAGAGGCTGAAGGGTTTTATGAAGTTCACAAAAACAAACCATTTTTCGGGAGCCTTACAGACTTCATGTCGTCCGGCCCGGTCGTCGTCATGGTACTGGAAGGCGAGGATGTGATCAGGCGGAATCGTGAATTGATGGGGGCTACGAATTACAAAGAGGCGAAGCCTGGTACGATAAGGGCCGATTTTGCAAGCGACATAGAAAAGAACATAGTCCATGGTTCAGATTCGCCTGGGAATGCGGCGAAGGAGATAGCATATTTCTTCAGCACCCTTGAACTAGTTTAACGGGATTTTTTAATCCCCTTGCTTAAAGGATACGATATCTTGAATCAGGGCTGTGAAATTGATTTTATATCGAGGCTGGCCCAAAAGGCTGCTGCCCATGGTTCTGATCCTGACCTGATGGCTGGCATAGGAGATGATTGTGCGCTCATACGGAAAGACGGCGGCCTACTTGTGGTAACCACTGATACCTTGGTAGAGGGGGTTCACTTTGATCTTGCCTATTTTGATCCGTGGCATCTGGGCAGAAAGGCCGCCGGAGTGAATTTGAGCGACATAGCCGCTATGGGCGCCAAACCCCGTTGGGCCTTTTTGAATATAGCCTCCCGTCCTGGCCTTCCATCAGGATTCTGGGATCGTTTTACAGATGGGTTGTTGTCCAAACTTTCTGCATTTGGTGCGGTTTTGGCCGGTGGAGATACAGTAAGCGCCCCGCATGACCTCTCAGTGACTTTGACTTTGATAGGAGAGCCGGTATCTGGCGGTCAGTCTGGCAATCGGTTGAGGCGTTCGGGCGCGCGTCCAGGAGACATAATCTATTGTTCAGGTTATTTAGGCGATGCTGCAGCCGGTCTTTATTATTTGAGGCGTTATGCCCATTGCGATGCAATGAAAGGCATCGTGAGAGGGCGATGCATAAGTCGGCTTGTCGAGAGGCATATTGACCCTGAACCTAGGGTCGGTTTGGGAATGGCCCTTGCTGCGAGCGGACTCGTTTGTTCGGCTATTGATTTGTCAGACGGCGTGGCAACCGATCTCGCTCAT
>NZ_JBMFRG010000051.1:0-13820 GCF_049968175.1 Dissulfurimicrobium sp. | reverse complement strand
GGGACGAGATTACAGGACATCCGATCCCTGGCGGACCGTCGATCAGAATGAAATCCGAGCCGATATCTTCGGCGATCTGCCTTGCCTTTTGCTTCACAAGGCTTACAAGCTTCCCTGAATTTTCCTCACCTATACCAAGCCTAGCGTGTACCATTGGACCGTAAGGGGTATCGGAGACATACCATTCACCGCAGGTATTTTCTCTGAGCGACATGGCTGATTCGGGACAGAAATGGACACAGACCCCGCAACCCTCGCATAAAAATTCATCTATTTTTGCAATCTTCTGGATCTCTATGGCGTCAAAACGGCAAAGCCCGGCACATGTACCGCAGGCCGTGCATCTCTTTTCATCTACAACCGGCCTCACCCCTGCCTTGAAATCGTATGTTTCGATAACCTTGGTGGCAAGTATAAGGTGTAGATCAGCGGCATCCACATCACAATCAGCCAAGACCTTATTTTCCATCAACACTGCTAGACCGCCAACGATTGTAGTCTTGCCTGTGCCGCCTTTGCCGCTTATTACGACTATCTCCTTCATACACAAAGCCTTCTCAACAAACCATCAAACACAGGTTTGAGATCGGGACAGGTCGTTATAAGCGGCTCACCCCTTGAATATCCCTCTATAATCCGACGGTCAAATGGTATCTTCATATGGATTGGTATCCCCTGCGTCTGGCACCAATCCTCCACTTGATCATCACCTATATCGGATCTGTTTATAATCACACCAAATGGCTGATTGAGCCTTTTCAATACACCAACTGCAAGCTTGAGATCATTTAAACCAAAGGGCGTTGGTTCTGTGACAAGGATGGTATACTGAGCACCGCGGACTGCCGTTATGACAGGGCATGAGGTCCCTGGCGGGGCGTCTATTATTACGACACGCCTCTTCTTGCCTTCGGCCTCCTCCTTATAGGCCTTACTATGTGCCCTCACCGCCTTTATAAGCGGCGGGGCCATGGCCTCTCCTATCTTCAAAGTGCCACTGACAAAGACAACATCACTCGCCCTTCCCTTTTCGATCACACCTATCTCGCGCCTGCCTTCGATTATGGCTTTTTGGGGGCACACGAGGAAACAGCCGCCGCAGGAATGACACATTTCAGGGAATGTCATGATATTTTTCCCAAATACGGTTATTGCGTTGAATCGACAGATATCTCTGCATTTTCCACAATAATCACACCTTCCTAGATCGACGACCGGCACAGACAAATCTACCAGCAGCCTCTCTTCTATTAGCGGCCTTAAAAAGATATGGCAGTTCGGCTCCTCGACGTCACAATCAGCGAGCACTGATACGCCTTCAGCGCACAGTGCCAAACTGACCGCCACAGTGGTTTTGCCAGTCCCGCCCTTTCCGCTTGCAACGGCGATCTCCATCGGCTAAACGCCTTTTGGAAAGAAAACACCGCGTCTTCGGCCACTGATCATACCGATACCCCTATCCACACCCCTCAGACAGGAAAAGTCCCGTCTTCGGGCCCTAATGCCGATGCCCCTCCCTAAGCCGAGGCACCCACCCATAAAACGATCGACCGCAATGCCCATGCCTGTCATGAAGGCCCTACAACGGCCTCTGCCGCCACCCATACCTCTACCCATAGCCATACCTGCACCTCCAAAATGCCCTGGATTATCAGGGCCGCTTGACTCTTGATAATCACCTTTCAAAAAACCATCTAACGCCTCGCCCACAGTACCTGATACCCCGGAAATGATCTTTACGCCCGCAGCCCTAAGCACATCAAAGGCCTTGGGGCCCATTCTACCGGTAAGGACCACCTCTACCCCCTCATTCACTATACGGCTTGCGGTATTTATCCCGGCACCCTGGGCCGCATTCTGCGATCCCCTGTTGTCTATGACCTTGAGCATCTTTCTGGAAGATGCGTCGATTATAAGCAGATAATCCGCCCTTCCAAATCTTGGATCGATCATGGCACTCATATCCTGTCCTTTTGCACTGACTGCAACCTTCATCGTCCTTCTCCTTATATTTTATAATAATGAGCAAAAGTTAAATTATAATATGCTATTTGTCAATAATATTTTTGAGCATAAGATCCTAACTAAAAAATTAGATTTTAATAATTTTTTAGTTATTTCAATAAATTAATACCAAATAATAAAATAATGATTCATAAAAATGATTGACAATCATCTATCTTACATATATAAAGATTTAAAAAAAATATGGAGAAATAAAGATGGCCACGGATCTTAAAAATTTAAAGGCAGACAAGACGATCGATGCAAGAGGCACGGCTTGCCCCGGTCCTTTGCTGGCAGCAAAACGTGAAATAGCTTCGGTGCCGGTGGGCGGAATCATGGAGGTGCTCTCTTCTGATGAAGGCACTAACGACGACCTGCCGCTCTGGGCAGACAAGGTAGGACATGAATTCTTGGGCACGCTTGAAGAAGCGGGTTATTGGAGGCTATTTGTAAAGAGAAAAAAATAGATACTACTTTACTTAAGGTTATAATCTTATGCACGACGATAAGGGCGGTCCAAAGATATTGGTGTTTTCCACCAACAGCATCTCCGATCTTGGGATAGACCTTGCTGGGGCATCGCACATGGACTATCCGGCGTCAGTGGTGTCGATCTCTGTGCCGTGCTCCAGTGGAATAAGACCTGAATGGGTGATCTATGCCTTAAAAGAAGGCTTCGATGGTGTGTTCATAGCCGCTGACGGTACTGACTGCCCATATCTTACCGATTGCACAGACAGAACGGGCGAGATCGTGAAAAATGCGCAGGAGATGTTAAGGGCCGATGGGCTCGATCCAAGGCGGCTTAAAATGGCTGCAATATGCTCGGTCTGTTCCGAGTCATTTGTGAGTCACATAAAAAAATTCCACAAGGCACTTGGCGAAATGGATCAAGCAAAGACATAAAGAAAGGGATATGTCATGGATTATGGCGTCCTTGTAATCGGGGCCGGGATCGCAGGAATGGAGGCCGCTTTGTCTCTTGGAGACATGGGCTTCAAGACGCTTCTGGTAGAAAAAGAAGCCAGCATCGGCGGCAAGATGATTCTACTGAGCAAGGTATTTCCGACGCTCGATTGCTCAAGCTGTATATCCACACCCAAGATGGCAGCGGCGGCTAATCACCCGAATATCGACATCTTGATCTACAGTGAGGTCAAGGAAATACTAAAAAGAGGCGACGGCTTCACTGTAAAAATTGAAAAAAAACCCACTTTTGTTGACCATACAAGGTGCACTGGGTGCTCACAGTGCGAATTCGCTTGTACCGTAGCGATCCCTGACCAGTTCAACAGCGGCATGATCGCCAGACGCGCTATCTACATACCATTTCCGCAGGCCGTGCCCAAGAAGGCTATTATAGAAAGGCACGGACAATCACCTTGTTCACACACCTGCCCTGGCGGCGTCAAGGCCCATGGTTACTGTTCCCTTGTACGTGCCGGCAGGTTTGACGAGGCATTTCATCTACACATGGAGGATGCACCTCTCCCTGGAAGCCTGGGTAGATTGTGTTTCGCACCATGTGAAAAAAGATGCACGAGAAGTACGCTTGAAGGGCCTGTCCGGATACGTGCCATCAAACAATTTATGGCTGATAGATATTATCAAAACCACGCCGAGCCTGAATATGGACCACCAAAAAATAAAAACGACAAAAGAGTGGCTGTAGCAGGATCAGGTCCGTCGGGGCTTGCCGCAGCCTATTTTCTGGCCAAATCCGGCTACGAGGTCACGATATTCGAGTCAGAAGCAGAGATAGGCGGCATACTTCGCGATGCGGTAAAAAACGGCCGCCTGCCAGAACGCATCCTGGACCGCGACATCAAAAACATAACGGCCGTTGGCGTCAAGGTGATGACCAACATCGGCCCGATATCACTCAAAACCCTAAAAGACGAAGGGTTTGATGCTGTATATATCGCCCTTGATCGATCAAGTGCCAATAAATCAAAAAACACCGCTGGACTTATCTGCGATCTCAAGCTCAGACCCAATAAGTCCATAGAAACCGATAAAGAGACGCTCCAGGCTTCCCTTCCCCATGTCTTTGCAGGAGGAGACGCGGCTACAGATCCTTCCAAGACAATCCTTGGCATAGCTCAGGGCAAGCGGGCTGCATTTTATATCGACCGCTACCTCAAAGGTGAACCGCTGAAGTGTGCCAAGTTTGACGACAGATTCCATGCGGCCGATAAACAAGATGTGCTGTCAAGGACAACGAATGGGATAACACACAGGATGCCTATCAAGCCTAACGCCACCCTCATGACTGACGAAGAGGCACGCCTCGAGGCAAACCGCTGTCTGGATTGCGGCGGATGTTCCGAATGCCATCGATGTGTTGCTGTCTGCCCGGCAGAGGCTATCTCGCTTGATATGAGGCCAAAAGAATTAGAATTGACCGTTGGAGCGGTACTTATAACGACGGGATTTAATCTCTTTGATGCAAAAAATAAACCGGCACTCGGATACGGCCGTTTCCCAAATGTGATAGACGCTATGCAGATGGACCGCCTTCTTGCACCGACTAGGCCTTATAACGCTGTCCTCCGACCCTCTGACGGCAAGGCGCCGAACAACATTGCATTTGTCCTCTGTACCGGCTCAAGGGACAAGACGATCAAAAACTCAATCTGTTCCCGCATCTGTTGCATGTATTCGGTCAAACAAGCGCAGCTCATCATGGGTGCCCTGCCTATAGCCGAGGTGACTATTTATTACATAGACATACGGGCCTTTGGCAAGGGCTATGACGAATTTTACGAACAAGCCAAGGCTATGAGCGTCCGCTTCATAAAGGGCAAGGTGGCCCGTATTGAAGAGACTGTCAACCATGATCTCATACTCTATTATGAAGACATAGAAGGGGGCGGCGGGGTTAAAAAGGCTGAACACGACCTTGTAGTACTCTCGGTGGGTGGGCTGCCCAACTTGGATATGCTCGGTTGCTTTAAAGGCGAAGGGCTTGGGGTCGACCCGAATTCCTTCTTCATAGCCGAATCAGACGAAGCCATTGAACCGGGACAGACCAACATCGAAGGGGTTTTTGTGGCGGGGGCGGCCTCCGGCATAAGGGACATACCTGACAGTGTGCTACATGCAGGGGCTGCTGCTGCCCAAATTGCAGCTTATCTAAAAAAGGTGGCGAAAGATGAACACTGATGCCGAAAACAAGAAGATCGGGGTATTCATATGCCACTGTGGGGGGAACATCTCCGATTATGTAGATGTAGAGAAGGTCCGTGACGTCATAAAAGACGAAAAAGGCGTAGTCTTTGCCAAGACCAATATGTTCTCGTGTTCCGACGCCGCCCAGCAGGAGATGATTCGGGCAATCAAAGAAAACGGCCTCGACGGAATTGTTATAGCCTCCTGCTCCCCCAGGCTGCACCTCCAGACCTTCAGGGCCATGGCCGAACGGGCCGGGCTCAATCCATACAGGTACACACAGGTCAATATCAGGGAACAGTGTTCATGGGCCCACACCCACAACAGGCAGGCGGCAACCGAAAAGGCCGTCAGGCTTGTCCGTTCAGGTGTGGCAAGGACCAGACTCGCAATTCCCCTTCAAGAAATCCGTGTAGATACGACACCAGGCGTGCTCATCATAGGGGCGGGAGCGGCCGGGCTCAGGAGTGCAATCGCCCTGGCCGATATGGGTCTGAAAGTTTATCTTGTAGAGCGTTCACCGGAGCCAGGAGGCTTCATCAAAGGCCTAGGAAGGTTGTTTCCTGACGACAGAGACGGGGAAGAAATGGCTCATTCACTATCAAAGGCCGCAATAGAACATGAGAACATAACACTATTTACAGAGGCGGAAGTCGTTGAAAAGGGCGGGAGCGTTGGAAACTTTCTGATAAAAGTAGACATAAAAGGACAAAACCCCGCCTCCTTTAATGTTGGAGCGATTATCGTAACCATCGGCTTCTCTCCATACACGCCAAAAAACGGTGAGTTTGGCTATGGAATCAAAGGGGTCATCACCCTTCCTGAATACAAAAAACTCCTTGCCAAACAGAAAAGAGGGGTAGAATATGCGGGTAAGACGGTCCGAAGCATCGTCTATATCTACTGCGTAGGATCAAGACAGTCCGCCGGCGACGATCGATATACCTATTGCTCGCGCTATTGCTGCGCCTCGGCGGTTCATACCGCCATTTTGGCCCATAAACTCGACCCCCATATCTCACAATTCCACATCTATCGCGACATAAGGACATATGGAAAATATGAATTGCTGTATACTCGGGCGCTTGAAGCTGACTCGCTTTTCCTTAAGTATGATCCGGACGAACCACCGACCGTGGAAAAAACTAACGAAGGACTGCTCGTCAGGGTCAAGGATAGGCTAACCGGCAACGAGGAAATAGAGATAGGCGCCGACCTGGTGGTCCTTGTAACCGGCATGACACCAGGCAAAGGCGGCAGGCTTTCCGGCATATTAAAGATACCTATAGGCAAGGACGGATTTTTCACCGAGATACACCCAAAACTGAGGCCGGTTGAGACGGTGATGAATGGTATATTCATTGCTGGTACGGCGCAAGGCCCGAAGACCCTCTCTGAAAGCGTAACAAGCTCTCTAGCTGCCGCCGCTAAGGCTGCAGGACTCTTGCTAAAGGGACATGTAGACATCGAACCGCTCGTTGCCAAGGCGGATGCCGATATCTGCACCTGGTGCGGGGCCTGCGTCCCGGCATGCCCATTTGACGCCATAAGGCAAGTCGAAATCAAAGACAAAAAAATAGCCGGGATCAACCCGGCGGCCTGTAAGGGCTGCGGGGCCTGCGTCCCGGCATGCCCTAAAAGGGCAATCGACATAGAAGGCTATACAGACGCCCAGATAAGGTCTATGATCTCAGCTATGGCAAGGGAGGCCAAGTGATGGAAAGGCAGTCAAATCGAAATATTCGCGAGGTCATGCGGGACGAAATGTATCTCAAAGACAAGATAGCAGGCCTCTTGCACGAAGGGCCTAAGACAATACCGGAACTTGCCGACGCATTGAACCTCCCTTCGCATGAGATGGTAAGGATTGTCATGGCCATGTGGAGATATGGATATATAGAAGAGATACCCAAAAACAGAAGGGACGACTACTTCCGATACAAATTTGTCGGAAGGATGGGCCAGGATCATGCAAAGGCTTGACATAAAATTCTCAAAAGAGATAGGGTCGTACGACAAGTTCAATGCAGCACAGTGCTTTAACTGCGGCACATGTACAGCCCTTTGCCCCATGGAGATCAATATCCTTCCAAGGATACTATTTCGCTACGTCCTTATGGGGATGAAAGACAAACTCATGGAAAATAAAGACGCCATCTATTCGTGCCTGCTTTGCAGGATGTGCGAGGACAACTGCCCGGAAGGGGTCAGAATTGCGGAAAACATCAGGGTCCTCAGGAGATATATAGGCAGGCACGTATATGGATTATAAAGGAACTGCGCCATGCCACTTCCTATAGGAGATATCCTTGGTATCTTGACCGACAATATAAGGCTGAGAGGCAGTGTACTCCCACTGCCGAAGAGGTTGATTTCGGCCTGGGCAGACGGACTCGGAATAAAAGAGGGTGGAGAGACCATCATCTACACTGGACACATGTATCAGCTCATTCCCTCCATCAAGATCATGGCCGAGAAGATGGCCGGTCTTGAAAACTCGATCCTGACAAGATATTTCTGGATGGGTCGCATTGCAAACAAGGCCGTAAACCTCATTACATTCATGGGCAGCCCATCCCCGGAGGAACAGGCGCGATATAACAATTACCTGCGGAATATCGCCATGTTGCTCAAGGAGGCAGAGGTTGACTTTGGCTGTCTCTTTGAAAGAGAACTTTATACAGGGGCGCTCATATTCGACCAGGGGATCGACCATGTCTTTGAGATGCACGCACGGAAGGTCTATAGGCTTTTAAAAGAAAATAAAGTAAGGCGTGTAATTACCGTAGATCCACACACCACAAATATGCTGAGGACTATATATCCAAAATTCATCAAGGGCTATGACCTTGAGGTCGCAAGCTATCTCGAAGTCCTTTGTGAACAAGATACAGACGCCAGAAACCCCCTTGATGCTGACCTTGTCATCCATGACTCATGCGTCTATGCAAGGCATGAAGGCGTCACAAAAGAGCCAAGACTTCTACTTAAAAAGACAGGGGCAAGACTCCATGAACCTGAACTCTCTGAAAGGCTCACCCATTGCTGCGGAGGACCTATAGAATCGCTCTTTCCAGGCAAGGCGCATGAGATCGCCCGAAAACGCCTGGGCCAGCTTGCCGAGTGCGGCAATAAAATAACAACCATGTGCCCGATATGCCTTGTAAACCTGCAAGGTGCAGCAGCCAAGGCCGATGTAGATCTAAAGGTTACTGATATATCAGAGTATCTTGCCAAGGCCTATTGTGCACATGTTTGACTGACCCATAGCAGCTGCTAGTCTTGCAAAAACTTCGCTATGCGCCTCCCATCACCTGCGACATGGCGTTAGACCAAAAGCCGGAAGATGAAGGACCATTACGAATAAAATCAAATAAAATATAAAATAGGAGGATGAAAATGTCGGAGAGCAAGAGTGAAAAACTGGTCATAATTGTAACCCATGGTCCGGAAGACCCTGAAAAGGCATCACTTCCCTTTGTAGTGGCCAACGCCGCCCTGGCGATGGATGTTGAGGTGACCGTGATACTACAGGCCAAAGGCGTGCTTGCGGCCAAAAAGGGGGTCTATGAGCACATAGTGGCACCAGGGCTTGAACCCCTCAAAAAAATGGTGGATGACTTTATTAGACTCGGAGGTAAGCTCTTCATCTGCATACCGTGTATTGAGGAACGCCGCATCTCGCTCGATATGATGGTCGAAGGCGCACAACCCATCAAGGCAGGCCGCCTTGTGCATACAGTGCTTGAGGCCAACGCAGTTCTAAATTACTGATCCCCACGGCCGCCCTTTTTCCTTACGCCATCAGACTATATAAAAGCAGGAAAGGGCGGTCGCTGTCCTTAAAATAACCTCATTGACATAAAAATATACAGGCGGTAAATTGAGCCGCAAATCTTTGGGACTCTAGGCGTCATGCCCATGGAGAGGGGGTTTTGGCGTGTTTAGGTTGGGGGGATGGCGGATCTGCTGTATATCGCAATGACAAACAGAATACAGCGGCCAAAAATTCCTTATAAGCAAGGAGAAAGCAAGGCATAGTTAAAGGTGCGATCAAAACCCTCGAAAAGGCATTTGATATTAAAAATGCACATTGTTGATCCCAATGTCATCTAGGCCTTAGCCCAGCGAATTTATGGAGACAAATACGAGCCGCAAGGGCAACCCTTTATGGAATACCTTCGCCTCTATCAAGTTGGCTGTATTTCTATTCATCACCCTTTCCGTCACTTCGATCATTGGCACCCTAATCCCTCAAGGCGAAGCCGACCAATTTTATCTTGAAAGATACGGCCAGGATCTCTTCAAGATAATAAGCACACTGCGACTTAACGATACATATCATGCCTGGTGGTTCGTATCCCTTTTGCTCCTCTTCAGTTTGAACCTTGTAGTATGCACTATAAACCGCTTCCCCGTTACACTCAGGATATTCAAACGCGACAGCCTTTCATGCGGTCCCGATTATCTCTCAAGGCTTCAATTGAAAAAAGAATGGGTACTTAAAGACAAAGAGGCGGATTTGGATCCCATATTGAATTCCTTTAAAAACGCGGCCGGGATCCCAAAAGAAAGGGACACGGGCGATGGACGCCTATACCTGGTCGAAAAGGGAAAATGGAGCTACTGGGGGGTCTACGGCCTGCACAGTAGCATTATAATCATATTTATCGGCGCCTTGGTCGGATTGTTCTGGGGATTTAAGGGCTATGTAGAGCTCTTTGAAGGTGAAACCACCGATCACGTGATAAACCGCTCGACGTTTGAGGATATACCGCTTGGTTTTGATGTACGCTGCGACAAATTTGCGGTGGATTTTTATGACAACGGTGCACCCAAAAGATATGTATCCGACCTCACTATCCTGGAAAACGGCAAAGAGGTGCTCCACAAATCGATAATGGTGAATTCCCCGTTGACCTATAAAGGCGTCACCTTTTATCAGGCAAGTTACAACAGTATCCCTGAAGTCAATCTACATATAATTGCGTCCAACGGCAGGCAGGGTTCACTGACAGTGCCAGCCATGGAAAGGGTGGCATGGCCGGAGGGGAGGCTCTCTGTCGGAATAATTCAATATCTGCCGAGCATCCACGGCGAGCCGGCAGCCCAGGTATGGGCGGCGTCGCCTAATGGAGAGGCTGATACAGTATGGCTTCTAAAAGGCCACGAAAGAGAACTGAGCCTCGGCGGCAATACATATAAGATCTCTCTTGTGGATGCAAAAAACCGCTACATGACGGGTCTTCAAGTCAAAAAGGACCCTGGCGTATGGATAGTCTGGCTTGGATGTACGGCATTAATACTCGGCTTTATAGTTGTCTTCTGGGTCGCTCATTCAAGGATATGGCTCTGGATAGGACAAAAAAACGGAAAGATGACCGTCCTCTTGGCAGGCCAGGCAAACAAAAATCAATTGGCATTTGAAAAGGACTTCACAAAGATCAGAGAGGCTGTAGAACGGGCGATTGGAGACAAGGCATGACACTATCCAGTTCTTTTCTCTTGAGTGTTACGACATTCATTTACCTTGCAGCAGCTGTCCTTTACCTGACGACATGGGTTTTCAGGGTACAAAAATTGGGGGTGCTCGCTACGGCAGTAACCATCACTGGATTCTTGGTCCAGACGGTCGGCATAGGCCTCAGATGGACGGAGTCATACCAGTTGGGCTATGGACATGCGCCGCTATCAAACCTCTATGAATCCCTTGTCTTTTTCTCCTGGGTCACGATACTTGTATATCTGGTCATAGAATGGCGGGTCAGAAACAGGGTGATAGGCGCATTCTCAACCCCGTTCGCCACATTCGCCATGGCCTATGCGTCGTTCAGCCCTGACGTGCACGACGAGATCCAGCCGCTCATACCGGCCCTTCAAAGCAACTGGCTCATAGCCCATGTCATCACCTGTTTTTTAGGATACGCCTCTTTTGCAGTGGCATGCGGCCTCGGGATCATGTATCTTATAAAAAGCAAGGGCGGAGAAGAGGCTTCAAGCGGTTTGCTTGGCGTGCTACCCAGCAAAAGGGTTATGGATTCGCTCATGCATCAGACTATAGTCTTCGGCTTTCTGTGGCTCAGTATCGGCATCATAACCGGTGCCATATGGGCCAACGAGGCGTGGGGTACCTACTGGAGCTGGGATCCTAAAGAGACCTGGTCGCTTATCACCTGGTTCGTGTATGCCATAGCCCTCCACGCCAGATTCATAAAAGGATGGACGGGCCGTAAGATAGCCATCTTGGCGATAATAGGTTTTATATCAGTAATCTTTACATATTTTGGTGTAAATTTCCTGTTGTCAGGGTTGCACAGCTACGGATCAACCAAATAGCCAAATAAACTAGATCCCCGATTAAACCTTCGGGAATGGCAAAATTGTCTGAGTAGCAATAGCAAACGACTTGATTTCAATTTAATATGGAGGACCGGCTCATGTTTGGACTCGGGGCGCAAGAACTTCTAATCATACTTCTCATAGCATTTCTCGTATTCGGCGGAAAAAAGCTGCCTGAAATAGGCGCAGGGCTCGGAAAGGCCATAAATTCCTTTAAAAGAGGGCTAAAGGAGACAGAAGACGCGGCAAATCCTGAAAAACCCCTTGAAAAGCCTGCCCAGGACCCTGAAAAGATCGCAAGCGCAGGAGAAAAGGCGGCTTAGCCAGGGATAGCCTGAAAATGCAGGCCATGATTTTAGCTGCGGGCCTGGGAAGCCGCCTGCGGCCCTTGACCTCTCACCTCCCAAAGCCCCTCTTTCCTGTCCTCAATACCCCATCGGTAAGACGAATACTGGATGGGCTCAAGGCCGCAGGCTTTAAAAAAATAGTCATAAACGCCTGTCACCTGACAAATCTATTGATTGGCGCAATCTCCGGATGGAATCTGGGCCAGGAAATCGTCATTGTTAAAGAACCGTTTCTCCTCGGCACAGGCGGGGCGCTTAAGAATGCCATGCCCTGCCTTGAAGACGGCCCGATATTGCTGATAAACAGCGACGTGGTTACGGATATAGACCTTAAGGCCGTATTCGAGGTCCACTGCCAGAAACACCCCATTGCAACGATGGTGTTGCACGATCACCCAACATTTAACAGCATAAAGGTCACGGGCAGGCGTGTCAGCAACTTTGGCTTTAAAGGCCGTGGCGCCCTTGCATTTACAGGGATATCTGTCATTGAATCCGCGCTTATAAGGTCAATGCCTGATCATTTTCCAAGTTCCTTGATTGACACCCTTTCTGATGCCATAGGGGCAGGCGAAGACATCATAGCACTTATGGCGGATGAACTTAAGCCTGGCTATCTCTGGGAAGACATAGGAAGCGTAAGGGGTTATCTTGCCGCGCACGAGGCCCTTTTGAAAAAAAAAGGCTGGACTGTATTTGCCGGTGCCGATTCAAACCTTCAGCCTGATACCAGCATTGATGGATGGTGCGTAATGGGAGACGGCGTAAAGGTTGGAAGGGGGGTCACCCTATCGAGGTCTGTCATCTGGGACGGGTGCGCCATAGAAGACGGAGAATACATTAAAGACTCAATCGTTACGCCCTATGGAAGACTGGGGCTCAACAACGGGCCTTTTGCATGAAACTTGACCGCATTCCTTCCCGCCAGGCCTGTTTCTGGGTCATAGGCCTCAACCTGGAGCGTGTAATCGCCCACACCCATCAACTCAAACCTACATTCAGATATGCCGATGTCTTTTTTGTAAGTCATGGTTGCCTCGGAAATACGAACGTCATCTCTAAATAGCGCAGCCGCCACCTTGAACCGTTCGGGATTGAATCTACCTCCTGCGCAGGCGGGAAGGCCGCAGTCCAAGGTCACCTGCGCCTGCGCCAGAATTTCGCCTGAAGTGACAACACTCCCTGAAAGCGGAGAGATTATCTGGATGAACAGGGCCTGCGCCATGAATCAATACATCCTCCTTTCGGTCTTTTCGGCCAGAAATTTTATCCTGTCTTGACTTAAGTCAAGGCGGTCAGGCAATTCCCCTTGTATTGTCCAATCAAAAGGCCGATATTCTTTTAAGAAGTTCCCTTTAAGAATAGACGCCATGCACAACCATCACAAGGAGGAATAATCAGATGTTTTGTTTTCAATGTGAACAGACGGCCAAGGGCAAGGGTTGCACGACGATAGGCGTATGCGGGAAACAGCCCGATGTTGCGGCGCTTCAGGACCTCTTGATCTATGCAGTAAAGGGCCTCGCCCTTTATGCCGTGGAGGGAAGGAGGGTCGGTGTCGTCGACCATGAGGCAAACGTATTTACCTGCGAAGCCGTATTTTCAACGCTTACCAACGTGGACTTTGACCCGGAGCGGTTCGAAGGGCTGATAAAACGAACCGTTGAGCTCAGGGACAGACTTAAAGAGAAGGTGAAGGCAGCGGGCGGCAAGGCGGATTTCTGTGAAGGACCAGCCACATTCAAGCCGGCAGACACCCTTGAGGGCATGGTCAAGCAGGGGGAGGCACATGGGGTGATGTCCAACGGCGAGGCAGTTGATCCCGATATCCGCTCACTTCGTGAGACCCTGGTCTATGGCCTTAAAGGGGTCTGCGCATATGCAGACCACGCCCAGATACTGGGTCAGGAAGACGACAGGGTCTATGCCTTCATCCATGAGGCGCTTGCCGCAACC